>JBBQQP010000078.1:0-11123 GCA_038215675.1 Chitinophagales bacterium
CTCTTTTGCAGGAAGAAGATATACAACAACAACAACCAGAATTACAACAAAGCGAAAGCGGCCAGCAAAATCAATATCCCGGCAAGCAATACCAGCAGCGCAGGGACACACAGGTGTTTAACATTGAATTTGATGGTATTATATTAGGCGAAGGCGTACTGGAAATGATGCCCGATGGATATGGCTTTTTAAGAAGCAGCGATTACAATTATCTATCTTCTCCGGATGATATTTATGTATCACCATCTCAAATAAAATTATTTGGATTGAAAACCGGCGACACCGTTTACGGATCTGTTCGTCCGCCGAAAGAAGGGGAAAAATATTTCGCTTTGTTAAAGGTCGAAACCATTAATGGTAAAAGCCCGGATGAAGTGAGAGACAGGGTTCCATTTGACTATCTTACGCCGTTGTTTCCTTTTGAAAAATTAAATCTTACGACTTCTTCCAGTAATTACAGCACCAGAATTATGGATCTGTTTACTCCAATTGGTAAGGGCCAGCGTGGATTGATTGTTGCCCAGCCAAAAACTGGTAAAACCATGTTGCTAAAAGAACTGGCCAATGCCATCGCAGAAAATCACCCGGAATGTTACCTGATGATTGTGCTGGTAGATGAAAGACCCGAAGAGGTTACTGATATGGAGCGTAGTGTAAAAGCTGAGGTAATTGCTTCTACTTTTGATGAACCCGCCGAGAAGCACGTGAAGGTTTCTACCATTGCTTTACAAAAAGCAAAACGTTTGGTAGAGTGTGGACACGATGTGGTGATTTTACTAGATAGTATTACCCGTTTGGCAAGAGCACACAACACTGTAGCACCATCAAGTGGTAAGGTATTAAGTGGCGGTGTGGAAGCAAATGCAATGCAAAAACCAAAGCAGTTTTTTGGAGCTGCACGAAAAATAGAATTTGGCGGATCATTGACCATCATCGCAACTGCACTGGTTGATACCGGCAGTAAAATGGATGAGGTGATTTTTGAAGAGTTTAAGGGTACCGGTAACATGGAACTTCAACTGGACAGAAGATTATCCAACCGTAGAATTTACCCTGCAATTGATATCGTATCTTCTTCTACCCGTAGAGATGATTTGTTACTCGATAAAGAAACCTTTCAGCGCATGTGGGTACTTCGTAAACATATGGCCGACATGAATCCTGAAGAAGCGTTAAATACCCTGCTGAAAAACATGAAGGGAACAAAAGACAACGCAGAGTTTTTGACCTCGATGAATGGGTAAACCGATTGAATGATATCAAATATAATTTTACAAGCTGCTGGATATTTCAGCAGCTTTTTCTTTTTGTACTTTAGTGTTGATCCGGTTGACCAGGAAAGTGTAGATGGATCAACTGCGTAGCAATTAGAAAATGACTAATTATTTACCAGGCAGATACTCACGAAAGGGGAGTTCCATTTGTGTTTTTAATATGCCAGTAGCATTTAAAAAGAAGAAGACATGGCAGTACAAAAAATATCCATCGCTCAGTTTTTAGAACTGGCAAAAACGCATCCCATTCTGGATGTTCGCAGTCCCGGAGAATATTTGCATGCCCATATCCCAGGCGCCTGTAATCTTCCATTATTTACAGATGAGGAAAGAAAAGTGGTGGGCACTGCATACAAACAGGAAAGCAGGAAAACTGCCATCAAAATTGGATTGGAATACTTTGGTGTCAAGATGAGATCCATGGTAGAAGAAGCAGAGTCGGTTATTAAAAAGGCTCCTGTTCCTCCTTCAGGGGGCGGAGGGGCATTGCTTGTTCATTGCTGGCGTGGGGGCATGCGTAGTGCAGGCGTGGCATGGTTATTAGACCTCTATGGCTTCAAAGTGTACACGCTGGCTGGCGGCTATAAAGCCTACCGGCAATGGGCAAGATTACAATTTGAAAGACCATACCCTTTTAATATTTTGGGAGGTTACACCGGTTCCGGAAAAACACTGGTTTTATATGAACTAAAACGCATGGGTAAGCTGGTAATCGACCTGGAAGGATTGGCCAGTCATAAAGGTTCTGCATTTGGTGCATTTGGCGAAAAGCCACAACCTACACAGGAAATGTTTGAAAATTTATTAGCGGCAGAGTTATCCGATATCACTCATTTGCAAAATGCTGAAGAAGAGGAGGCGGCTTTAAGCAATATCATTTATTTGGAGGATGAGAGCCAGCGCATCGGGTCGATCAATATACCTACAGCCTTGTGGAATACCATGCGAAACAGCAGGGTAAGTTTTATTGAAATTCCATTTGAAGAACGGCTTGATTACCTGACAGCAGAGTATGGTAAATTTGAAAAAGAGAAACTGGTAAATGCCGTCATTCGTATTCAAAAAAGATTGGGCGGACTCGAAACCAAAATAGCGATCAACCATCTGTTGGAGAACAATCATAAGGAATGTTTTAGAGTCTTATTAAAATATTATGACAAATGTTACGGAAAAGCCTTGCTAAACAGGGAAAACCTACCTGCCTTACTCAATAAAACTACCTGTGCGGGCGTTGATATAAAAACGATCACCAACCTATTGATGAATGAAAAGGCTACCATTTAAAATTATCACATTCCTGTTGTTTTTAGTCCCTATTTGCCTTTTTGCACAAACGGACAAGCCAACAGAACAGGACATTACTGGCCTTTGGAAAGGTTCTTTATACAATGATTCTTCCAAAAAATTCCTTCCATATGAAATTGCGATCAGCGAAGAAAAGGGGAAATTGACGGGCTATTCCTACACTTTATTTGAAGATTCGGGAAAAAGAGAAATTGGTGTAAAAAGAATAAAGATCAAAAGAAAAGGTGGCGAGGTAATTATAGAGGATATTGAAATGATCTCCAATACCTTTAGTGTGGCACCCCCAAAAAAGGTGAAAGTACAAAGCATTTTAGCACTTTATATAAGTGATACCTCCATGGAAATGCGTGGCAGATGGAGTACAAACAGAACCTGGGAATACAGCCAGCTTACCGGCAGTTTACAGGTTAGACGCTCAATTGATTTTAAACAGATGGCCTTGTTCGAAAAGCTACAGGAACTAAAACTTGAAAAAGATCTTTCATTTATAAAATCTCCTGTTAAAACGCAAACAGAAATTGCAAGCGTAGAAAAACCGGTCGCAACAAATAAAATAATATCCGGAGAGTCCGCCTTGCCTGCGAATGTGGACAAGCCCAAAGAATTAAATTCCCCAACCGGGGAAATAACCAAAGAGGTTGCGATTGAAAACAAACCAGTGAAAACAATGGAAAAAGCAATTGACGCACCCATTGCAAAAACGAACGTGGACAAGCCAAAGGAAATTGCGTCAAAAAAAACCCTGGAGCCTGTGGCTAAAATTGAACCTTCAAAGGCAGATATCAAACCAACCGGGCAACCGATTGCAATCACTAATGCTATTGAAAAGACTCCTTCAATCGGTTCATCCAATGCAGTTAAAAAAACTACTGAGCTTACTACAAAAGATTCCATCTTAAAAAATATAAAAGACAACAACCAGTCCATTGCAAAAACAACTACCGCTGAAAAACCGGCCGAAATTAAACCGCCGTTACCAGTTAAAACAACGGAGCTGTTAATTAAAGATTCTACAGCGAAGAAAATTAAACCTGCCGAAGACCTTGCCATAAAACCGGTAACTAAACAAGTAGCCCCTATCACCCAGCCAATTGAAAAAAAGACAGCTATTGCTGCTGCTCCGACTGTAAAAAAAGAGAATGTGATATCGGTGCCTGAACAGCCAAAAACCATTGCGCCGGCAGCAAGGAATACTACACCTGTTGCCAACGTTAATGCACCAACACAAAAGAACAAAAAACCTGTGACAGATATTGCTAAGAAACCGGTTATAAATGAGAAGCCCGCAGCTTCAATTACTCCACCTGCAGTTAAAGTAACTGAGCCGATAAAACCGTCTACAACAACAGCTATTGTTACAGTTCCGGAGCAAAAAACAACAGTGCCTGTTATTGCTATTGTACCGGTTGTAAAGGCTGCTGCCGATGTTGCAGAAAGGAAAATGAAAAATGAAAAGTCTGTTTATTTTGAATCAGATAGCCTTGTATTAACTTTATACGACAATGGGGAAGTAGATGGTGACACTGTGAGTGTTTTAATGAATGGGCAGATTATATTTGCCAAACAGGGACTTTCCGAAAAAGCAAACACCAAAACTATTTACATAGATAAATCCATGACAGATTCTTTATCGATGGTGATGTATGCGGAAAGCCTTGGTAGTATTCCGCCAAACACGGGCCTGCTGATAATAATGGATGGTGAAAAAAGGTATGAAGTAAGATTTAGTGCAGATTTACAAACAAATGCCGCAATATTATTGAGGCGTAAACCAAAAGAACAGTAGTTATGGAATCAATAGACCTGGCGGCCATCAAACTCACCCAATATTCTCACGGAGCTGGATGTGGATGTAAAATAGCTCCCAAAATACTGGACGAAATTTTGACCAGTAATTTTGCAATGCCAGATAATGATAAACTCATCGTAGGCAATCATAGCAAGGATGATGCAGCAGTTTATGACCTGGGCAACGGTTCTGCATTGATATCCACGACCGATTTTTTTATGCCCATCGTAGATGATCCGTATGAGTTTGGAAGGATCGCATCGGCCAATGCCATTAGTGATGTGTATGCCATGGGTGGTAAACCTATTTTGGCAATCGCCATATTAGGCTGGCCAATCAACGTTTTACCGCCAGCCATAGCAAAAAGAGTCATAGAAGGTAGCAGAAGTATTTGTATGGAGGCTGGTATTCCATTGGCTGGCGGACATAGCATCGATTCGCCGGAGCCAATTTTTGGACTGGCTGTAAACGGGCTTGTACCTATTGAAAATATAAAACAAAACAACCTTGCCAAAGAAGGCGATGTCCTGTTTCTTACCAAACCATTGGGCGTAGGCATTTTAACAACGGCAGAAAAAAAGGGAATATTATTGGAAGTGCATAAAGGAATCGCCGCAAAACAAATGATGCAGTTGAATAAAATCGGCGAAGTGCTGGGAAAGGTGAAGGAAGTAAGTGCTATGACGGATGTAACTGGTTTTGGGCTGCTGGGCCACCTGGTGGAAATGGCAGAAGGAAGTGGACTGAGTGCGGTAATTGACTTTCAAAATGTTCCCCTGATACTTAAGGATATCAAAAGCTATGTTGATCAAAATTCAGTACCGGGCGGCACCAACAGAAACTGGGATAGTTATGGACATAAAGTTGGCGAGGTATCTAATTATCAAAAATCGATTTTGGCAGATCCGCAAACAAGCGGAGGTTTACTAATCGCTGTAAACCCATCGGCAGTTGAACTGATGAAAGATATTCTTTTGCAAAACGGATTGGCGCTGTTTACAAAACCTATTGGTTATTTAGTTGCACAAAAGGAGCAAGTGGTAACCATTAAAGCATAATCATTGGGTACTTTTAAGACTTTCGTTTTAAGATATTCTAGGGAGTAAGTTCATTTGGTTTAAGATGTACCCTTTAATTCAATTCTTAATGTTCGGCCAAAGTGTAATGGACGGAAAGACTCTTCAAACAAAAGCTGAAAAGCCTTTTGAAAAAACTGACTAACAATAAAAGTTTAAAAAATACTTTTAAGCATTTTTCTGTATTTGGCAACTTTACAAATTTGCCAATGCATCAATCTTGGCGGAAAGCTTACGGTCCTTTTCTGTAATTACGTCGCCTGCATCGTGCGTATTCAGCCATATTTCCACTTTATTGTACACATTGGTCCATAAAGGATGATGATCCATTTTTTCCGCAGCCAATGCTACTCTCGCCATAAAGCCAAAGGCTTCTGAAAAATTTTTAAATTCAAATTTCTTATAGAGTTTATTGTTTTTTTCTTCCCACATAAAATTAAATTAATGTTGATTGGATTGATAATCGCTACAGCAGACAAACGTGTAAAAAACTTGCTGTAGCCATAACATTTTAAAAAGAAATACCAGTGTTGCTAAAAGATAAGATGCTGTTTATTTTTTATTTTTTCGCTGGTCATTTCATTTACAAGCTGCACACCTGGTAAAGATTTAATGGATTGCATCAGCGCTTTTAATTCATCTGTCGACACATACTCTCCTTTAATCAGCCAAACAAAATCGAGGTGCTTAAATTCGGGTAAAAGATATTCTCCATCAAACTGGTTGTTGTACAAATAATGAGTGAGTGATGTGGAAGGTACCGCATATTCGTATATGGAAAAAAAATACTTTCGTTCTTTTTTGGTTAATTGTATCTCATAATCGTTGTTGATTCTAAAGTCGAAACCAAGTATCTGGTTTAGCTGCCAGCTAAACTGGTAATCTTTCACAGGGGCTACAATGCCTAGCAGGATGGCATCTTCAAAAAATTCCCGGGCTATTGATTCATTGTCTATTTTAAGTTTCATAACCCTGCCCCTCAAAAGGAGAATTTTATTATACAATTTGAAATTTCTCACTTCCTGGCAACACAGGTTCGCAAACTTATCAGTTCCCTATTTGAAATCAGTTGCTAAAATACAATATCAAAAACCAGCTCCTCTGCACCCCTCGTTACTTTTACTTTGGCTGCATCCCCTTTGTTAAACTTGTTCAGTGTTTGCATGTAATTCTGCATATCGGTGATTTTATATTCACCCAATTGAGTTAAGATATCGCCGGCTTTTATACCCACTTTTTGGGCGACTCTTCCTTCGCTTACGCCATCCGCCCTTACGCCTGTTCCGCTGTAAGTATAATCGGGCATTATGCCAAGTGATACCCGAAAACTGCTTCTTGAACTTGTTGGCAGTTCCCTTGTTTTTGTAAAGTTAAGTTTACCTCTTTTGTTCGTTTTTTCGATCAACGAGTAAATAAGTTTCACCACTTGCAGTTCACCCATATAATTTAGTTTATCCGCATCATCCGATGGCTTGTGATAATCTGCATGAGTGCCTGTAAAGAAAAACAAAACAGGTATATCTTTTCTGTAAAAAGAAGTATGGTCACTTGGACCTGTGCCGCTGCTATCAAAGCTTATTTTAAAATATTTGTCAGGCTTAGCCAACAATTCGCCCCATTGCGGGGATGTGCCATAACCCCCAATGCTCAATCCACGGGTGCTATCTTTCAATCTTCCAATCATATCCATATTGATCATATAATTTACTTTGGAAAGATCGACTGTGGCATGCTCTGTAAAATATTTTGAACCATATAACCCCAGCTCTTCACCGGAAAAAGCAATCATTAGGTAATTGCTGTTTTTATAGCTACCTGCCTTCAACATTTTACCCAGTTCAATCAGCGCCCCGGTGCCGCTTGCATTGTCGTCTGCACCATTGTGTATCTGGGGTGTTGAACCGGTGTATAAAGAGTTTTTATCTTCGCCAAAACCCAGGTGGTCATAGTGGGCACCCAGTATAATCGTGCTGGCAGCATTGTTGTCAATATACCCGATTACGTTATGCCCATACCTTATTTTATCGCTTATTACAATTTTTAGTTTAATGTCGAGGGTTGCTGTTTCGTCATTCAGGTATTTTTCTTTCGCTTCTTTTGAAATGTATAATACTGGAATGGAAAGTAAATCTGACTTGGATGTTGGCTCAAACTTTAGTTGATCTTTTTCAGTACTTGTGTTAAAAATAATAAAAGCATTGGCACCCTTTTTTGCAGATTCGAGGGCTTTGTTTTTTATTTCAGCGGTTAAGTCAAAATGAGGATTATTTTTATTGGCTTCGGTTAAATCCTTAATGTCGTAAAACCAGGGATTTGAATGTTCGTGCAATGCCATCGAAGCCGTTGCTTCCAGCAAATGATCCGGACTAAAAGAAAAGGGAAAATACTCCTCATTTACTTTCAGGTCGTTGCCATTGATGATCAGGTGAGACACCGGACTTATTTCCTTGCCATCATTTATTTGAAACTGCTGGAGGTAAGTTTTGCCGTCTCCTTTTGCCAGTAATCCGGCGCTTTCAAATTGACTGCTGATGTATTCATAGGCTAATTTTTCACCCTTGGTTCCCGTTCTTCTGCCTTCCAGTTTATCATCTGCTAAAAAAACAATGTGCGATTCTAAACCAGTCATCACCAATTTGTCAGCCTTTTTTAATTTTTGGGCATCTGCAAATTGAAAGCCAATAACCAACAACCAAAAAGCGTACTTCATATAATTATATTTATTAAAGCTCCAAAGGTAATTCAGTCAAATGCCAAAAATGTAAACTAACTGTAAATTTTGTTTTAATTCTATTCCTACAAATCATTCAAGTAACCTAAATAAAAACAGGAAAAACCATACCAATTATTAGAACAGGTGTAATTGAAAAGTATGAAAACATGTTTTCCAAAAGCTAAGCCTACACAGTTGACCTGATCAACTATTATTGTCTCAATAAAGCTTCAAGGAAAGAAGCAAAGGTTTAAAACATGAATGCAAAGTAAAAAAACAAAGTGCTTATTTCTTCATTCGCTATGTTTCTAATTTCGTAATCATTAATCATTGATAGGAGTTATTTTTGCAATCCTTCCCCGGAATTCCTGTATATCCGAAAAGGCTTACTTTATTTTATTTTGACAAAACACATAAACATAGCTTTAGTAGGCAACCCCAATAGCGGGAAAAGTTCTCTATTTAATATTTTAACCGGACTCAACCAAAAGGTTGGAAATTTTCCGGGTGTTACTGTTGATAAAAAGACGGGGCATTGTAGCATTGGTGAAAAACTAACCGCTACGATCATTGATTTGCCAGGCACCTATAGTTTATATCCAAAAAGAGCCGACGAGTGGGTAGCTTATAAAGTACTGCTGCAACACGATGACGATATCAAGCCAGACATGGTGTTGCTGGTTGCAGATGCCAGTAATTTAAAAAGAAATTTATTGTTTTGTTCGCAAATCATTGACCTCAAAATACCGGTGGTAGTAGCTTTATCCATGATTGATCTTGCCAAACAAAAGGGTACCGATATTGACATCAATGGACTGGAAAGAGAATTGGGCGTGCCGGTGGTAACAATCAATCCAAGAAAAAGCAAAGGAGTGCCTCAACTTAAAAAAATTATTGAGCAAACTTTTATTGCCAATTTCACCGCACCACGTGAATTTATTCATAGCCAGGACCTGGCAGAAAAATCAATTGAACAGGTAAAGCAGCTACTTCCCCATATCAGCGATTATACCGCACTTCATTACCTTATTAATCACGAAAATTTTAAATTAACTTCGGCCCTGCAGGAAGATATTGAAGCCATTGAGGTAGCCAACAAGTTTAACCCAACCAAAACGCAGGCAGAAGAAATCATGTTGCGTTACGGAAGAATTAAGCAAATTATGCATTCAACGGTAGTAGAAACAGACCCTTTGCATCAATCTCTTTTTACCGAAAAGCTAGACAATATTTTACTGGACAGAAAATGGGGATACCTGATTTTGCTGGCGGTACTGTTTCTACTTTTTCAAAGTGTATTTTGGATAGCACAGTACCCGATGGATGCCATTGAATGGAGTTTTGGAAAGTTAAGCGGATGGCTTGGAGGTTTACTGCCGGAAGTATGGTGGAGCGATCTTTTAATAAATGGAGTAGTGGCTGGCTTAAGCGGCATTTTGATATTTATTCCGCAAATAATGATCCTTTTTGGTTTAATCACTTTGCTGGAGGATACTGGATATATGGCCAGAATCAGCTTTCTTACAGATAAGCTGATGCGCAAAGTTGGCTTAAACGGCAAAAGCGTAATGCCGATGATCAGTGGACTTGCCTGTGCAGTACCTGCCATTATGAGTGCAAGGAATATTGAAAACAGGAAGGAGCGTTTACTAACCATTATGGTTACCCCATTGATGAGTTGCAGTGCAAGGTTGCCGGTATATACTATTCTAATTGCACTGGTTATTCCATCCAAATTATATTTTGGTTTTTTAAGCATACAGGGTTTGGTGATGATGGGCCTTTATTTGCTGGGGACCGTGATGGCAATGGTAGTATCCTTTGTAATGAGATGGTTCATCGATATTAAAGAGAAAAGCTTTTTTATACTGGAACTACCGGTCTACCGTAGCCCAAGATGGAAAAATGCTGTGACCACCATGATTGAAAAAGCAAAAATATTTGTATTTGAAGCGGGTAAAATAATCATGGTAATTAGCTTGTTGCTTTGGGTGTTAAGTTCCTTTGGGCCGGCTAAAAAAATGGCTGCGGTAACGTTAAAATATGAACAACTCATCAAAGAGAATCCTGCGCAACAAGATGAACTGAATAAGCATCGTAAAACTGAATTGTTACAAAACTCTTTCGCCGGCACTTTGGGTACTGCCATTGAGCCTGCCATCAGGCCACTTGGCTACGACTGGAAAATTGGCATTGCATTAATTACTTCGTTTGCCGCACGAGAAGTTTTTGTTGGCACAATGGCTACTTTATATAGCGTGGGTGATGATGACATTGATAATAATAATACCCTTCGTCAAAAGATGTCTGCCGCTGTAAGAGCCGATGGCACTAAAGTATATAACCTTGCAACCGGTATGTCGCTGTTGGTTTTTTATGCACTGGCTATGCAATGCATGAGCACACTGGCAATTGTAAAACGCGAAACCCGCAGCTGGAAATGGCCCCTCATTCAACTGGCTTATATGACCTTTTTAGCCTACACCATGAGTTGGCTCACGTATATCATTTTCAAATAGGTTACTCTTCTTTCGTATTAATACGTCTACCGGATTACGTACTATTCCCTTCTTTTCTCTAGAACTATTACTACAGCGTTGGTATTTACTCTCTTACATAAAAAGGGCATTATTGCTCTTGTTGGGCAATGAATATTAACGCAATTTTATAAAAGAAAATAATTGATAAGATATCGTCCGTTAAATTCTAAAACCAGTCCAAAACCTACAGGAAAACCAGAAAAATCAACATCCTGAGACTATGCCCTAAAAAGCGATGATGACTCAAAAAACCAATTGATCCAAATCCTAAAAGAAAACTAAAACCAACATCCTGAGACTATGCCGTAAAAAGCGATGATGACTCAAAAAACCAATTGATCCAAATCCTAAAAGAAAACTAAAACCAACATCCTGAGACTATGCAGTAAAAAGCGATGATGACTCAAAAAACCAAGTGTTCCACAA
>JBBQQP010000079.1:0-11069 GCA_038215675.1 Chitinophagales bacterium
GCAGCTAATCTTGAGGCGGCAGCATAAATTCTCCAAAATAAAATAGGGGATAGATAGAAATCTTTCCCCGTTTAAATTCCAATATCCTATGAAAAACCTAATGATATACTATGAATATTATGCCAATTTATTCTCACTGAACAGACAGTGGTTTTGGGGAAAAAAATCAACAGATGTGAGTTTCGACAACTATTTTGGATATAAATTTTCCCAGTTGTGCCCAAAAAATTTTGTGGTTAAAACAAGCATTGTCAACCTATACAAACCTGTTATGTAACAACACCTCATCTATGATCTATAATATTAAATTTCAATTTTTAAAAAGAGAAGATCATTCATTGCCTGTAGCAATGGCGGGAGATAAAATGTGTAGACGATTTTGTTTTATAGGTACCAATAGTACAGCATGATTACACATCAAAACATATGGCGGAATGAGACTCCGCCTCCATAAAGTCCCAACTGGTTTTTAGCAACTACAATCATTGGTACCGGGGATGATTAAAGGCGACCCATTGCTGGATCGCCTGTCAAGCATTGTGTGAATTAAGACATACGTTCCTGAAACATCTCAGCTTTGTCAGCAGCCTGGTTTGCTTTTTGACCGGCCGTATTTGCAAGATCCTGAGCTTTCTCTTTTCCTGTATTTACCCATTCGCCTACACGGGAAGCAATGTCATTGGCAGTTTCTGCTATTTTTTTTCTTGCATCACTCCCTTTTTCAGGCGCTAATAAAATGCCTAAGGCTACTCCGGCAGCAGCTGCGCCCACTAAGCCTAAAATGATTTTGTTTGAATCTGTCATAACAATAATTTGAGTGTTTTAAAATAGTTTATTAAAAGAGTGAAAAAATCATTCCAAACCTGTTAAGCTGAGTGCTAATATTATTTGTGGAGAATTGTCTACAAACATTCTACTTTGAGAAAAACATTTGATTTTAAAAATAATGTCTTTGGGTATAAAAACAGGGGATCCCAGTTCATTGCTCATTTTGCAAAATAGAATATGAGGGTATTTCCGCTTCAGTAACTAAGACAATATTCCCATTTCCGGTGATTTTTTTTGGCGGCTAATTTGTAATTGGATTAGATAAAAAGGGATGTTTAAAAATTGGAGTTTTAAGGGGTTTGCAGAAATATTAAAAAATGCTTTCAAAGGATTTGATGAAGATAGAATTATGAAGCTGAGTGGATCATTGGCTTATTATACCGTTTTTTCAATGGGTCCTTTATTGATCGTCATCATATCATTGTGTGGTTTATTTCTAGGGAAAGAAGCTGTTGAAGGAAAAATCTACAGCCAGCTGTCCGGTTTTGTTGGCAGCGACACGGCAGAGCAGTTGCAACAGATGATTAAAAACGCATCGTTGGCCGGCAAAAGTAAACTGGCAGCAATTGTTGGCGGTGTAACTTTATTAATCGGTTCCACCACGGTGTTTGCAGAAATTCAGGATTCTATCAATGGGATATGGGGGCTGAAGCCAAAACCCAAAAGAGGTTGGGTGAAGTTTTTGCAAAACAGGTTTTTATCATTTTCCGTAATTGCAGGTCTGGGTTTTTTATTATTGGTATCATTGGGTATTAGCTCAATCATTGATATTTTTAGCGGATACTTAAGCAATCGCTTTCCCGATGTAACGCTGGTATTTTTTTATATACTCAATGTAATCATCACGCTGGGTATTACCACCTTAATTTTTGGCGTTATATTTAAAGTACTGCCAGATGCAACTATTAAATGGAAAGATGTAACTGCAGGTGCATTGGCTACTGCCTTATTATTTATGCTTGGCAAATTTGGTATTTCATTTTATATCAGCAAAAGCAACGTGGGTAGTACTTATGGTGCGGCTGGTTCACTGGTGGTTTTATTGATTTGGGTTTATTATTCATCCCTTATTTTATATTTTGGAGCTGAATTTACAAAAGCCTACGCCGTTAAATATGGTGCAGCGATTCTTCCAAATGAATATGCCGTTACTACTAAAACCATTGAGGTAGAAACCGGCCAAACTTCTATTCAAACAAAAGAAAAGGCGGATATTGAAGTAGTTGCGAAGTAGAAGATTGTTGTTGCTTTGCTACAAAGGTTAAGGTTGGAAAGGTTGCATTTTAAATGCTATAATCCGGAATTGAAATGCAGCTAATAAAAAATCCAATGGCTTACTTCAAATGTTTTTGCGAAGTAGAAATTTTATGCAATTGATATTTTTGGTCATTTTAATCTCAGTAATTTACTTGCCAATTAATTGAAAAAATTGCTGTCGGTAGGTATCCGAAATGGGTATCACCTCATTTTGAATAAAGATGCGATCCCTTTCTACCGAATCAATTTTATCAATGGCTACCATATACGATTTATGGACCCTGCATAAAATCGTTGCTGGAATTTCTTTTTCAAATTCGTTAAAAGTTTGCAGTGTCATAATCTTTCTTTGCCTGGTATGTATCTTGCGATAATCACGCATACCTTCAATATACAACACTTCGCTGAGAAATATTTTCTCAAAACGGCTTTCGGTTTTCACAAAAAAGAAAGTTTTGGTATTTGTAGTTTCTTTAGCCTTTAACGATTGCTGTACTTTATCAACTGCCTGTAAAAAGCGTTCAAAACCAAAGGGCTTCAGCAGGTAATCGGTTACGTTTAATTCATAGCCTTTTAGCGCATAATCGGAATACGCTGTTGTAATAATTACGGCACTGTTGGTTTTAACCAATTCCAATAACTGTATTCCTGAAAGTTCGCCCAGGTTGATGTCCAGAAAAATAAGGTCGATGGTATTGGTTTGCAAAAAGGTGAATGCATCCAATGCATTTTCAAAGGTGGCAACCAGGTTTAGCGCCGGTAATTTTTTGATATATCCCACTGTACGTTCCATCGCCAATGGTTCATCTTCTACTACGATACAATTAATGGGCATTGGCAAAAATGGTTAAGTGAACTTTAAAAATATTATTTTCATTGCTTACCAACAACTGGTGTTTTCCGGGGTAGAGTAATTGAAGTCTTTTTTTAATTAAATCATTGCCCAGTCCACCTTCATCGCTGTTGCCGGCGGGCAGGTCTCCAAAGTGATTGTCACAAAAAAACTCAAGCACCTGTTCATTGGTGGTTAACTTTATTACAATGGCGCCATCCGTTTTTTTATTGATAGAATGTTTAAACGCATTCTCGATAAACGGAATAAATAACATCGGCGCAATCGACCAGTTACTGAAGTTTCCGTCGGTTGAATATTGTATAAAGTTTTGATTGGCAGTTCTGATCTTTTGTAGATCGATGTATTTTTCAATATAGGTAATTTCTTTTTGCAGTGGTATTAATTCGGTTTTGGTTTCATATAGCATAAACCGCATGATATGTGATAACTTATTGAGATAGGCAGAGGCTTTGGTTGCATCTTTTTCAATCAACACATCAATGTTATTGATGGTATTGAATAAAAAGTGCGGACTTAGCTGGGATTTTACCAATGCAAGTTCGGTTTCAAAATTTTTTTTCAGTAAGGCTTCCTTCACTTTAATATCTGCATACCAACTTATAAAGCCTTTCATCACAAGCGCAATGATGCCATGTATGAGTGCCAGTACCGTCATAAATAAGCCAATAAAAAATGCGGCATTTGTTTCACTGGATGTAAAAATATTATGGTTGCCGGCAATCGATGCACATGCAAGGCCCATTAGTCCGGCAATTAAGCTGGTAATAATGGCGGCAATGCAAAGTGCAACGATTCTTTTTTTAGCAAGGTAGCGGTCAAACAAAACGCTGTAGAACGTATAAAATCCGATCACACCGGGAACAACGGTAAGTGCGCTCATCATTTTTAGCATACCAAATATTCTTAGCTGTCCTTGCGAAACAGTCTTGATATTGCCCGCTTCAATAAACAAAATAAATAGCAAAATCAGTAGCAGATAAAGTATCCAATATCCAATGTGGAGTAGTATTACAAAAGGTTTTTTCAAATGATGTAAATGCGTTTTTTGCGTTTTAACAGTTGTTCCCGTTGACTCTAATTTTAAGTTAATTGTGAATGGATAGATTTGATTGCCAATAGTGAATCGGCAATGTTTCACTATTGACCATCCACCATTCACGCTTACCCCAACACTAAGTTCCCGTAAAGTAAAATGTTATCCTTTTTCTTTTTTTGAAATATACAACCAATAGCCAAGCAAAGTAAATAATATAAAATAACCTAACGACCAGCCCAACAGATTATGTACCGGCATGGTATTACTATTTTTTTGTAAAAAATAAAGTGCTGTGTAGGCTGAAGGTAAAGTGTAAGAATATTGCCATGAAATGGCGATCAGGCCACCTACTACCAAGGCTAGCCCCACGCCAAGCGGAATTAGAAAATTTTTAAATTGCAAACTTAGCAGGTATTGCAACGCAACCATTGGAAGGCATAAAATAAAATAGGTGGCATTCTCGATCAGTAAATAACCTGCATCAACTGTGTAGTTTGGAAAAGGTATATTACTAACCAGCAATGAAGGTATCAGCGCACTTAAATAAATGCCAATATTGAAAAGGATAAATAGTTCCAGCAACATCACCACCAGCAGGGCTAGTTTAGAAAAGTAGATACTGATAAAAGGTTGCGGTGTTGTGTGCAACTGTTTCCACCCATTGTTTTTAAATTCAAGTTGGGTAATTAAACTTACTGCCAACACTATGCCCATTGGTAATAACATAAATGCCATCATCTGCCATGATTTTTGAAACAGTACCTGCCAGAATTGGCCTGAACCATGCACTGCAAGTAATTGTTTTGGATAAACAAGAAATACCAGTATTGATATAAATGGTACAAAGAATCCACCGATTAGTACCAGCCAATCTGCAAAGCTTTTGCGTTTTTTAATCCACTCGGCTGAAAAATTATTGATAAAAGAATTGTTCATATTATTATTGATTGATTAGTTCGATAAAGATTGTTTCAAGGTCTTTTTTAATAGTACTCATTTCATATACATCTATTCCTTTTTGCACCAGCAAACGGTTAAGAGCTGCAATGGTCTCTGGAGGTGGAAGCGGTAGTGTAATCTGTTGGTTGTAAACCGTACCATTCATTTCAAGCGATTGCGTAATTTCAATGGCCTGCTCATTGTTGTTGGTAGATAATATCAACCTCGATGATTGATACTGTTTGTTGATTAGGTCTTTTAATTTTCCCTGAAACACCATATTGCCTTTGCCAATGATGCCTACATGTGTAACAAGTTTTTCAATCTCTGCCAATAAATGACTGGAGATAATCACACTGATGCCTTCGTCTTCATTTAGTCTTTTGAGCAAGTCACGCATTTCAATAATGCCGTTTGGGTCAAGGCCGTTGGTAGGCTCATCCAAAATGAGCAGCCGGGGTTGGTGCAATAAGGCAACTGCAATGCTGAGTCTTTGTTTCATACCCAATGAGAACTGGCCTACTTTTTTATTGCCGGTATGGGGTAGCCCAACACTTTGCAATACGTAATCAATCCTTTCTTTTTTACATTGATAAATGCGTTGCATTATCTGAAGGTTTTCCTTCGCAGTTAGGTGGCCGTATAATGATGGCGTTTCAATTAAGGAACCAATTTTGGCAAGGATCGCTATGCGGTGTTGTTGAAAAGGCTGATCAAAAAATAAAACATCACCCTGTTGTTTTTTAATAAGACCCAGCAAAAGCCTTAAAGCGGTGGTTTTGCCGGCACCATTGGGCCCCAAAAAGCCATAGATTGATCCGTTCGGTACCTGCAGGCAAATATCATTGAGCACTTTTGCCCCGGCCGGAAACCGGTGATTTAAGTGAATCGTTTCTACACAGTACATGTTCTTTTTTTATTGATTTAATCTTTCAAAGAAAGAATATACCGGTGGTTATTTGATTGGCCGTTCTGCAAAAGGGGCGATTCGTCCTGCAAAAGCGGACAGGAAGGTAGCCGGGATTGAATATAGAAGAAATTAGGGAATTGCCTTCACGAGGGATAACTGCAAAAAAATAGCCCTTCCGTAGAAACGGAAGGACTTTAACGATTGCTTGCCAAATGAAAATCTTAAATATTGTTAACTTATTTCGGCAACTAAATTAAGTCGCCGTCATTTTTTCTCGGCTAACGCAAAGGTTGCTTTATTTCTTCATCTGCCAATCGCTGCTTCTTCACATTAGCATTGCAAGCGTACGATGGGTGATTCTTATTCCAACAACAACATCATTCTTCTCTGATGATGCTTAACAGCCTGTATTCTTTTCAAAGCCCTATGAATTCTAAATTACAAGCTATACTTTTTATGATGCTAACGAAAAAATTGATCATAATAAAATCTTTGCAAACCTGTGCATAAGAAGCTAATTGAATAAATCTTATTACAGGCGTAAAAGTATTCAGTCAATTTTTGAAATATTTTCTATTAAGTTTTACCCTAAATAGTATGGATTGATGAAGATTTTCTGGTATTTGCATTTTTGCAAACCGGTTTTCGTATGACTGCGTTTTCGCTAAGCAAATTGAAATAATTGGCGTGAATTTATTTTGCAGGCAACAAAATAAGCGCATGGAGATCCTTTTAAAGGAAATTTTAAATTATTTTAAAAAAATAAAAAATATTTTAAAAGTTTTTTACACGTATTAAAAATTATTACATGTAATGAATTTGGCGTTTTTTTAGTTTTTTTTATTGAGAGAAATATGTTCTCTCATTAAAAACTTGGTTATTATCTGTTAATTAATCCTTTTATCCAGGTAGGTTAAAAAAAAAGTCCCTCCGTAGAAACGGAGGGACATTAACGATTGCTTGCTATATGAAATTCTTAATAATTTATTAATGAGGGGATGTTCTTTTTCCCAACTTCCCTTTATATTTGTGGGGTACTAACGATTGATTGCTTTTTCTGCCTATCTACTTCCAACGCCCATCTTGCTTACACAAAAGTATGATGGGCGTTCGTATTTTGAACATCAACTTATTTCACGTTTAATGATGCTTAACAACAGGTTTCTATTATAGTTGCCTGTTGTGTCTGTATTCCACGTTGATTTCATTATGATGGTCATTGCATTTGAAACTGTGAAAATTATTTACGCAATCGTGTGCGTTTTGACCATTAAGCCAAACTATGAAACTTAACAGCTTCGATTTTTGTCAAATTTTATTTTAATCTGGGTTCTTGTCAGTTTTTTAAACATTGCAATAATGAACAAATGGCTGTTACTATTTATCAAAACAATGTTTTAGGTACAACACACAAATGGAACTTCGCACAAAGGTGAGGTTCGTAAAATCCGGTAGTTCCCCAACCCATCGCTCAATGGTTTTCTTTTTAAAACAGCAGCGGCCCGGACCGGGGCGATATTTGTGTCATGGAGTATTTCTTCACCTGCTTGCCTGTTTCTTATATCTTGGTTTCTGACCGTTCTTGTCCTGTATTGTTGTTCGCTTGTAATATTGGTAAATATTTCCACACATAAAACACTCAACGAAAGGTCTGGTGGCAATCCATATGCTTTTAAAAAATCATTTACTTCCTGGTTGGTCCAGAATGTGGTACCATATTTTGTTGCGTCAGCATTACTGTTGATGGTTTCTGCTAAAGAGATCATTTTTATAAATTTTGTATTGGTAGCTTTTATATCAAGTTGCTCAATAATCAGCTGCTTTGTAAGTGGTTGCAAGGCAGTGGTCGTTTGATTTGATAATGATTCACCTCGATTCGGGACAATATCTCGTTCCTCTTCATTATGGTCATCTTTAGGATCATGATTAAGCCGGAAGCCCCAATGCATCATTCTGTCGTCCAGTAAGATGTTACGGTAGTCTTTCAAAACTTTTTTTGCATCATTATTGTCAGCCTGTTTTACCTGTGCGTACAACAAGCACCACAATTGGGTACGTGGTGGAGTGGCGGTTACATTTTTACCATTGAATACTGCCCGTGCATAGGGAGCTGTAACGTACAGTTTTTCTTCATCCCGGTTAACAGCGCAGGTGAGCGTAGGAGCCGGATGTTGTATTCCGGTGGCCTTTAATGGCCGGCCAAATCTGCCCTGGGCGGTGCTCCATATTTTGGAATGTCCAACCCTGAATTCATAAGTAAAAAATCCAAACAATTCTGGTGACGATTCATTTAACCCCGGGGGTAGCGGAAGCAGGTAATGTTGGTCTCCTATTGTCGCTTTTTCCATCGGCTGCATTGCATCAATACCTGCGTTGTCATCCGAACTACCGGGGGCGATTACCCTGATATATTCCGGGTCGATGTTGATGGGGGGTTCTGCAACATTTTTTTCCAATGCATGATTGTTGTTGCTGATAAGCTGGTCGGGGGCATAAGCCAGCACTCTTGCAAAATAAGTATCATTTGGGTCACTTACCGGAGTTTCAAATTCAATCCATAAAAATCTTTGACGAGCCTCGGTAGATGCATATTTTTCACTTCTGTAATAGGGTGATAGCGCAATACCCGCAGAAGCAATTTTCGGTATCTGGGTTGGGTTGATGGTTACGGGTAATTGCAGCGTTTCAAAATGCGTTTCTCCATCGTTGATAGCTCCATGGCTTGATTTAAATTTAGGTGTAACGGTATAGCTTACTTCAAGGATATCAGGAAAAATTCCATCATCTTTTCCTTCTTCTTTTTTGGGTTCTGCTGCATCAATAAACAACAGGGTTGTATGTGTGCGGTCGGCATCCTGCAAAGCAGTAAAGGAAATGGTGTGTTTGATGTCTATTTCGCCCACAATTTCTTCGGTTACTTTACCGGGCGTTTCTTTGTAATTTGTTTTTCTGGTTACTACAAAACTGCTGTCTTCCAAAGCATCCCAGCTCCAGTCTCGTTGGATGTCTATTTTAATACAGTTTAACCAATGGTGATAAAGTTCTGCCTTACTTGCAAAGGTGAGTGAGGCATTATCAGGGGATAAAGTATGCCTTATCCGTGCAGAACATCCAAACTGTATTCTTTGTCCGGCCTTACCCACAAGGGTTAAACCGCTATTGGTTATTTTCAATTGTTGCGCCAGTCTTTGCACACAATCCGGAATGAAAACAGGTTGCGCATGTACTTTTTGCATATGTGCCTTCACCGGCTTCACCAATGCAATGTCATCGGGCTGAAGGTAAATTGCCTGCAGGGATTTGGTGAGATAAAGATCTTTTTCATCTCCGGATTCTTTATAAAGGTTTACATACAAAGTCCTTCCGTAACGGGTATTATATGCAGGATCCGCTTTTTCCATTCCATAATATCCGGACTTGCTTTCGCAGACTGCCCTTATTGTTAAACGGATTGCCCTTGCAGTTGGTAATTCGATGGCTCCAGTGGTAGTTAAAGGGTCGAAAATAAGATCACCCAGGTTGGCAGAATCGCCAAATTTTAAAACGGGTGCATCCTGGTAATTGATTGGAATCTGCAGTGCCATCTCATACGCATCTTCATTGACAGGTACATCAAATTTTCGGATGGTGGTATACAATAAGGCAAAAGACTCTTTACCCGAAACGCTTAGCTGGTAATCCATTTTTAAGGCTTGTACTTCCACAGTAATTTCAACACTATCCACGTCCGGGTCAGCCAGCCCGATTGCATCCAGCTGAATCCTTTTGCCGTCCGGGTCATTCTTTGCATCATCCAGTTGTTGCTTTAAGCGGTCAGCCAAACGGGTTACCGCATCTGCATATCCGCCGCAGAAAGCAACTGCGGGATAACCCAATAATGGACGTTGAATTTCCATTGATGGCAAATTGAAAACTGCGCCGTCTTCATTTGCTATTACCCCTGCAATTCTTACGGTCGACGGGGCCACATACCTTTTGAAGTGGCAATAGCCAACAGGTGTGGTGGCATCGTTTACCGGATCCTGATTGAGTAATGGTCCGCCATGTGTCATGTCGGTCATCCTTACCCGAAAATCATACTCCAATCCGTACTTCAATTTTGTAATAAGTCCGGATGGTTCATATATTTTTAACAGGTTATTTTGTGGTGCACCGGTAACATTTGTTTTGCCTTTATTTTCCGGGTTAAGCGGATCAGGTGTGTCTGGTTGCACTTCTTCATTGTGTTGGTAGATTCGTATGGCCTCTTCATCAGGCAATACCATTGAGTGGCCATTCCAATTGCCGAAATACATGGGCAGCCAGTAGTTTTTATTTTTGTCGCCATCCAATGTAGAAGGATAAACCTGGAACGGTAATTCACCAGTAAAGGAACCATCCATCCCATTTCCCGGAATAAGCGCCTGTAAAAGATCAATGCCATCTTTCGTTTGTACCGCATTCAGGGATTCCCAGGCATCGCCTGATTTATTTTTTCTCACATCAATATGGTATCCGAATACACCCGCAGGTGCATCTAGGCGAACGCCTGCTAACGGATCTTTTGCCATCATTCGCACATACCAGCTTAGCAACTGCTCATCATCCCAACCCAGCCGGATGCCTGATTCATTGGTTGGATGAAAACCATCACTTTCTTCCTCCAATATGTTCTGACTAACGGGTTGAAACGCATGTACCAATTTGGAAAAGCCATCATCATAATCGGATGCTTCAATAAAAATATTATCAAAGCCCACACCTGGCGTAGGATCAGCAGGACCTGTTTTTAATAATACGGGAAAAAGGTTGGCTGCAAATAACGGACGGGCCTGTCCGGCCTTTAGCGCCGGTATCCTTGCAGCATATCGTTTAATAAATTGTTGATCTGTATTCTGGTGCTGTTTATAATCACTGTCTTCCGATAGGTCAATGTAAAGCCATCCGCCATCTTTAAAATCATTGATATCAATTTCTAAGGTTGTATGATAGATAAATCCTGCCTCCTCTGCCACCAAACGGTTTCGCAATATATAAGCAAACACTTTTCCCCAACTAATTACATTGGTGGTTTGTTTAAAATCTGCAACATACTTTGCTCCCCTTACAGCGCAATGGTAGCTGTCGTCCGTAACGCCATTACCCGGCAAAACAGGTGCAATAAAATTGAACGATTGCCGGTAGCTGATTGGCAGGTATTTTTTCACCGTCTTTTCTATGGATCGTTCCTCATTCGCCTTTTCATTTCGCAACGGATTATTCAT
>JBBQQP010000080.1:0-11061 GCA_038215675.1 Chitinophagales bacterium
GGTTGCAGCGCAAAAAACATTTACCCATCCTGCCAATATCGACTTACTATTGCAGTTTATTAATAAAGATGCAATCATCATTGACTATGGCTGCGGTTATGGAAGAATTGTGGAGGAACTCATTGCATCAGGATTTTCAAAGGTTGCAGGGTATGATACTTCCATAAACCTCATTCAGCGGGGTAAAGAAAGATATCTTCCAATTCATCATATTGCTGACCCATCCAATTTGCCATTGGAAAACAATTCAGTTGATTGTATTTTATTATTTGCGGTACTAACCTGTATTCCTTCCAATAAAGGACAGGCAGCATTGGTACAACTGCTTCATTCCAAATTAAAGCCAGGTGGTGTTCTATACATTAGTGATTATTATTTGCAGAACAACGAAGTGTCAAAAAGGCGGTACACTTTCTTTGAAAATGAGCCGGATAATTTCGGCGTATTTACTTTGCCGGAAGGAGCTACATTACGACATCATACAACGAATTGGATTGCGAGTCTATTTGCTGATTTTACGGTTGAATGTGAAAACCTGATTGAGGTAAAAACGATGAACGGAAATGCAGCCGAAGCATTTCAATTGTTAGTAAGAAAATAGTGTAGTGTAAAGAATAAAATGACGGTTTGATTTGTGAATGGTCAATTGTCAATGGTGAAATATTGACCATTGACAATTCAAACTCAACTTAACCCTAGTTGTATTTATTCATCCAATGACCGTCTATGGAACCAGCCAGTTGGCTGTAAACTCTCCCGATTCATCGTAAACAAAGTTTGCTCTTCTATGTCCGGTGCCATTTAGCCAAAGCCATTCCATCCATTTTATTTGCGTGGTAATTACGCCAAAATTCTTTCTTCCTTCCTCCGTTTGTTCAAGTGTCAAGTCCTCCGATTCCATTTCCTGCGTTAGTCCGCTTACCGGATTCAAAGTAGCTGCTGACGGAAGCAGTACACTCAGGTAGCTTTTCCTGTTCGATACATTGCTACTGCTCCACGCCAGGTCTGCCGATTCATCCGCTTGATGTAAACTCGCCAGTCCGCTGGCTCTTATTTGTATGCGTGCGCTGGTATCATACAATAGCCAACTGATTGAATTGTCCTGCTCAATTTCTTCCCACTTACCACTGCGGATATCCGTATAAAAACTCAATCGTTTTTCAAGGGGCGATGCTTTTCGTAACACTACTGTTCGCATGTTGATACCGGCGTGGCTCATATTGGCAACAACTGCATTGTGCATGGGGTTCCTGCCTTGAACTGCTCCATTTACGAGCCTATGCCAGCAATCTTTTTCCAGCGCCGGCAGATCATATTTTATTCCATCTATCTGTACGTGTTGCATATAAAAAATTAACAAGTTGCGTAGGTATTTGTTTATACAAAATGAAGGTACGCTACCTGCCCTCAACCTGATAGTTAATATATTTGGGCCTGATAAAAATAAAGGTTGACCTTCACGATGCCTTTTGCAAAATGGTAATTGGGTGAATATAGACATTCAAATTTTCAGGCTAAATTATATTTACATATGCACATTCTTTTGGTAAATAATTCCGTGATTCCTGCCTTAAAATATGGGGGCACAGAGCGGGTAATCTGGTGGTTGGGAAAGATGCTGGTAAAAATGGGGCACCAGGTTTCTTATCTGGTGGCGAAAGGTTCTTATTGTCCGTTTGCAAAGGTGTACGAGTGGGATCCATCCCGGGCATTTAACAGCCAGGTACCCGAATCGGTAGATGTGGTGCACCTCTCTGCATTTATGGGTGAAAAACCAGTGAAGCCCTACATCATTACGCTGCATGGTAATGTAGGAGAAATAATTGACTTCGATCAAAATACGGTATTCGTTTCCCGCAATCATGCCAGCCGCTTTGGAAGCGAATGTTTCGTTCACAATTGTATTGATATAGCAGATTATGGCAAACCGGATTTAACTTCCAAAAGAAACTACCTTCATTTTTTGGCAGATGCAGCCTGGCGGGTAAAAAATGTACGTGGCGCCATCGAAGTAGCCCGAAGGGCAGGAGTACCGCTAGAGGTTATCGGCGGTGTACGGTTTAATTTTAATATGGGTATACGTTTAACCTTTGATACGAACACACATTTCAATGGCATGAAAGGTGGCGACGAAAAAAATAAAATTATCAATGGCTCTAAAGGATTGTTGTTCCCTGTTTTGTGGCACGAACCCTTTGGTATTGCATTGATAGAAAGCCTCTATTTTGGTTGCCCGGTAATTGGAACGCCCTATGGTTCGTTACCTGAATTAATACCGGAGAACGTTGGATTTCTTTCTGCCAAAAAAGATGAAATGGTAAACGCCATCAAAAATATAGATGATTTTGACAGTAACGCCTGCCATCGGTATGTAATGGATCATTTCACTTCTGATAAAATGGCAATTCAATATATCGCCCTGTATGAAAAAGTTTTGAATGGAGAATACCTGAATTCAGTTTCGCCAAAATTATTAAAGGTGCAACCCGAAAAGTTTTTGCCTTTTGATTAATTTGCTTACTTGCTACATTGATGAATTAAGTAGCAACATTGTAGGTTCCTAGGATTCCACTTTCGCAATCGTCTTTTCGTTATGTGAAGTGAGCGGAGGTGTTAAAAAATCCCGCCACCAGTAGCCTGAATTTTTGATGGTACGCAATTGGGTTTTAAAGTCTACATGTACCAGACCAAACCTTACATGGTATCCTTCACTCCATTCAAAATTATCCATCAGTGTCCAGGCAAAATATCCTTTAATATTCACCCCTTCTTTTTTTGCTTTTAATACCGCCTGCAGGTGCTGCTGAAAATAATCGATCCTTGCATCATCCGCTATAACGCCGTTTTTAATTACATCTTTAAAAGCAGATCCGTTTTCGGTAATGATTATTTCTTTCACACCGCCGTGCAGCCAGATTCTTTTGATGGTCCGGTAAAAACTATCAGCATTAATTTCCCAACCCATGGCAGTATGTGGTACTTTTCTATTGGCTGCTTTTACCTCTGTTGCCTGCACATACGGTATCAATGCATTGTACCTGACCACTACCGGAAAATAATACTGCAATCCTATAAAGTCAAAATCAAAATGGAGCCGGCTCGTGTACTTCCAGGTTTTATTATGCATTTGTAGTTTCTCCAGAAATTTAAAGGAATCGTCCACCGGATAACCCTTACCAAGCGCTGGTTCTATAAACAAACGGTTCATTAAAATATCTACCCGGTTGGCCGCGGCAACATCTTCTTTTTTATCCGACCATGGAATTACCTGCGAACTGGAAAAAGTGGTTCCAATATGTGCATTGGGCACCAGTTGCCGGATGATGCGTGCGCCTTCTGCCTGGGCAAGTGCGGTATGGTGAATGGCAGGTAAAAAATTATCCAGTCCCATTTTTCCCGGGGCATGTTTGCCCATCATATAGCCCAATGATGTAAAGCCTGAGGGTTCGTTAATGATGATCCAGTTTTTTACGGTTTCACCATAGGCTTCAGCACACACCGTTACAAACCGGTTAAACCATTTATTCACATAATAGTTGGTCCAGCCACCTTTCTTTTCCAATTCATAAGGCAGGTCCCAATGATATAAGGTTACATAGGGGGTAAGGCCAAGTTTTAGGCATTCTTCAATTATCCGGTGGTAAAAATAAATCCCTTCTTTATTTACCTTACCGATTCCGTCGGGTAATATTCTTGCCCAGGAAATTGAGAAGCGAAATACATCGAATCCCAAAGCTTTCACCAGTAACAGATCATCCTTATAACGATGATAAAAATCACAACCGACTGCAGGTGAACCGCCGCCCTTTATCTTTCGGCTTCCCTTCGCATAAACATCCCAGATAGATGGCCCTTTGCCATCTTCACTGGCCGCTCCTTCGTTTTGAGCTGCAGCAATTGCCACGCCCCACTGGAAATTTTTGCCAAAATCTTTGGCTGACAGGATGTGGTGATTTACACTCAAAAGCTAGGATTTATAATTGTTGCAAAATTGTAGCTTTAGTAGCGATTCAATATTACCCTTTTGTTAATTTTATGCATCATAAACGTGGACCAATTAGATAAGCACTTTCCTTTTAAGCGCTTCAGCTGAATTGTATGCCAATAAGTATTTCCTTTCAATACTTGCATTTATCACTTTAAGGCATTAAGTTAGCGATGTAACCAATCCCTGCGAGGGATATCCCTGCTTTCGGTTAAAAAATTTTTACCGGATCAACCATCTGCTTATTTCATTTTCTAAACTACAGGATCAGTACTAATTTATTGGGTAACTAATTTCGTTTCTGTTCATCATATCAACAACGCATGCATGAAATTTTTTTCGATCAATAAAAACCAGTCCGCCGTATTACTTACTTTAATAATCCTACTATTTTTTGGGGCCGTTTATTTTTTTATTTACCTGCCCTATAATGAAAAACGGATAGAGGAGCAACGGTTTAACGCATTGCAAAATATTGACCGGAACATTCATTCTAAAATTGAAAATAGTATTTCATTACTAAATAACCTGCTTTCGAATTATCAGTCTGCAAATGAGGAGGAACGTAAAAATCTTATTAGGTATATCAATGACTATTCATCGGCTGGTTTCAGGCTTACAACGCCGTCTGTTATGAATTCTCTTACAACTGGTTTGTTGCGTGATAGTCTAGTATTGGACAGTGCATACACCATCAATGTGAACAATGATACAAGGGAGATCAACTTGTTTTTAACCAAGCAGGAGCGGCAGGAAAACAAGGAAACCAAAGTTTATAAAATTGGGATGAAGTTTAGTTTTGAGCAATTCATAAAATTTTTACTTCCGAAGGATGTGTTTGATGATTATGTGGTTTTTAGCAAAGGTAAGCCCGTGTATGAAAGCTTTCCCGCTGGAATCAGTTACGTAAAAGAAGATTCTTTGCTGGGGCTTAAAAACGGGATAGGAAGTTCGGGTGTTCGCAGCCAGGTAATTAGCGGAACAGTCTATAAAATGTTTTTGCAGCCGGTTGGTTTTGACGCCAACAACGAATGGATCATTGCCGGATTGTTATCCGATAAACATTACCAAAACGAAAAGAGCCAGTTGCCGGCGCAAATGATGTTTTTATTGGCAACCATTATGCTAATTGGAATGGTTGCGTTTCCGTGGCTTAAACTGTACCAAATGGGTAGTAAAGACCGGTTGACTGCGTTGGACGGAATCGCCTCGATTTTCATTTCTATGATACTGGTGTCACTCGTCTTTTTTCTTTTCTTTAATTACAACCTCCCGTTCCGGCCGCCCGAAAATACCGATTCAAAAAACAAACTGGCCAACGGTATTCACAATGCCTTCAAGAATGAAATTGAAACGGTCTATCATAAGTTGGAGCAGTTTGATTCGTTGGCAGCAAAAATGGAAGGGGAACATAAAATTATAAACCTGGATAAACAATCAATCTCATTTGTAAAAGCTGGTGTGCCGGCCGATCAATTGCCTGCAATAACTGCTGTTGCCAGTGGAATCAACCTTAACCAGGTTTTTTGGCTAAATAGAAATGGTGCTGAAATAATTAACTGGACCGTTGATAAAATGAATGCACCTCCAGGCAATTTCAAAACCCGCGACTATTTTAACAGAGTGAATGAAAACCGGGGATACCTCCTCAATAACCAGGACTCGGGCAGCTTTTTTTTAGAGCAGGTTGTTTCCTGGACTAGCGGCACTTTCCGGTCAGTCATTTCTAAAAGATCAGCACTTTCAACTATAACCGATCCGGTGATTGTAGCAGTGTCCTGTAATTTAAATAGTTTAAATAATGTAGTGTTGCCAACGGGTTATCTATTTTCCGTAACAGATAATAAAGGCAATGTATTGTATCACTCAGATTCAGTACGAAACCTGAATGAAAATTTATTACAGGTTTTTTCTAAAAGTAATGAGTTGAAAAGTTGTCTGGATGCCAGTGCAACCGGTAGCTTTTTCACAAAGTATTATGGCAGCAATTATAATGTAAATGTTAAGCCTGTAAATAGTCTTCCCTATTTCATCGTAATTTTTGAGGATGCAGCATATGAAGAAACCCGGGATTTGGAAACGTACAGCTTTACCTTTTTGATGCTATTTTTCTTCTTCGGTTTCCTTGTGATTCAGTTGTTTGCCATATTCCTGGTGTCCGCTAAAAAATCTTTTTTTAAGCGGCAATTATTGGATACAAGCTGGATTGGGCCGAAGGTTTCCTGTGAAAAGGAATATGTGCTTTCGGTGGTGTTTAATGGTTGCGTGATTTTGTTATTGATCTTATTTTTTAACACCACTAGTTTCTTTCTTTACTTTTTTATGTTGTTGTTTTCAGTCACAATTATCCCGTTGTTTCTGAATGCCATTTTTGCAAAAAGATATGCTGAAGAAAAGCGGAATGTGTTACAGTTTAAAAAATTAGCAATTTATTGCTTGTGTGTATTCGTTGCCATCATCACAATATTTGCATACAAAATACTAGACTTAGAAAATTTCTTTTATTTTATTGGTTTCGAAACAGGAACTATTTGCCTCGGCCTTATTATTTATTTCATCCGGAAAAATATTTATCGTGCCGGCAACTTATTAAAAACTTCCGGCAACTTTAAAATGATCCTCGGCGGCTGGAATTACGTCAGTAGTTTTTCACTGATGGCCTTTACCCGGTTAATCGTCACGAGTGGATTACCTGTGGTTTTCTTTTATATAAGCTCGCATAACTATGAGCAAAACCTGAGCGTTCGTTATAAGCAAATTGATTTTGCAAACAGGTTGATGAATAAGTTTCCGGGGATATCGCCTGACTCAATTTTAAAACTGGGCAGTCAATCGAACGGCGTATATTTTGATGGCAGTATTATTGAAGAGGTGTTGTCGTTTAGTGTTCAGGCGCCACCAAAAGTACAGCAAATTATTCCTTACTCAAAAGAACATAACTACACCATTTATTGCTTGAACCTGTTTCGTTTATACCTGACCGAAATAGCTACCAAAGAAGATAAGTTCTATGTTGCTGGAGCATTGGATCAGCCATTTTTTTTCAACCATTTATTGGCGGAAGCCTGTTTAAAAAATACAGGAAATATTGCATACAGACAATCTGCAATACCGGGGCAATACCTTAAAATGCAATCAGAAAATCTGAATTATCATTACCCATCTGTTTTTAAGAAAAACAGTTTTTACGGAGGTATTTTTTGGTTGGTGCTGGCAGTTTCACTGGTCTTGTTTTATTTTATCATGAACAGTATTATTAAAAAATTATTTTCGCTTAACCTGCCCAACCTCGATTTGTGGAAGCAACTGGATAGTGAATTACTGATCAATAAAAGTTGTACTCAACCGCTGCTGGTAATTGGTTTGCCGGGTGCGGGCAAAAAGAAATACCTCCTGGATAAGATTCATAATTGTGAGATAACGATGGATGATGGATTGCCCTTCATTTATGATAAAGCCAGTGATGAAAAAAGTAATGTATTTATAGCGGAGCTAATCAATATCCCTTCCAGCGGTAATGAAGAAGTTGAAAAGGCAAAATGGGAAGAGTACACAACACAGGTTTTTAACAGCAAAAACCGTATGATCATTGTAAATCATTTTGAATATAATATTCAGGATGCGTTATCCAATCGTTTTAAATTGGAATTTCTGGAGCGTTTATTTTTGGATAATAAATGTAAGATCGTAATCCTTTCTACGATACATCCCGTTGCCTTTCTTGACTCAGCATTGGATTATTTAAATAATCCGGATGACAAATCAACACCTGGTCAAAATCTGGAACGGTGGCATGTTTTACTTGGCCATTATCGAATTGTAGTTTTACCAATCCAGTTGCATTCTGATTACCTGCCCGCAGATCCTTTAATTGGTAATGTTATGTATAAAAATACTGGAAGCGGGTTGCCTGGTGTAGCTGTCAAAATAAAAGATTCAAATGAAAAAACGATTACCATGCCGGACGGTCAGTTTATACTTCCTCACAGAATTTTCCCTTTCACTATTGTTGCTGCATTGGAAGGTTACCTGGTAAAAGAAGTTGAAATTAATAATACCAATGATCTTTTAAACATTGAGTTGGAAGCGGGACCTTCTTTTAGGTCGGCACAGCTTATCCGGAAGGAAACCAATCACACTTATTTTTTAAAAAATACACAAGGGCCGGCTTTCAATGCGGGCAAAAAATTATCGGAAGAAATACGGATTGCAAAGTTTGATGAACTGGCTTTTAAATTACAGGTGAGTTCACATTATTTTTACATGTACATCTGGCAATCGCTCACCAAGGAAGAAAAATTTCTATTGTATGATCTGGCGGAAGATAACCTGGTCAACTCTTTTGATGATTATAATCTCAGTATGTTGATTGGTAAAGGGGTGGTTATAAAATCTGATGGAACGCTTAAATTGTTCAATAAAGGATTTTGTAATTTCATATTAACAGCAATTGGTAATTCGGAAGCGATGAAGATTAAAAACCAGATAAAAGACAATGGTAACTGGAGTACTTTGAAATATCCGCTGCAACTGGTAATAGTAGCCATTTTAGCATTTTTGTTAACTTCACAGGAGGAGGCGTTCGCAAAACTAATTACTTATGTGGCAGCGCTCGGAGCAGGTGTTCCCGCAGTTTTGAAATTGCTTTCATTCTTTGATAAAAGTCCCCAGAAGCCGACGTAACGTAATCCAATTAATGGGCAATTAATATTGCTATATGCAGTACCTGCTGAATTTTTATAGTTTAATAATTTTAATTTGAAAGGGTGTACTGCTTAACCTGTAATAAATTTTTTATTCAACAATCACGTGGGTTCGGAAAGCGAACGTTTATTTGTTTTACACTTACATCCTGAAATACTTTTTTACATATTGCTTTAGCTCGTTTTAAGCCCGCGATTTTAAATTCCACCTGGTTTTTTTGTTTTTCATGAAACAAGAAATTATCATAGCTTCATAAAAATTTATTGTATGCGCTGGCTAAAACGAATGCTTGTATTGATAGTGATTTTATTCATTGTTTATTTACTTGGCCCACATCCTGCAACCCCAATTTACGATGTTGCCATGCCGGAGATACCCGCCATTGATAAGCTGGAATCGTTTATAGCGGCCAATGAAGCTACCCATAAATTACGGCTGAATAACGAAGCAAGAATTGTTTGGGCGAATGACTCTGCCAAACAAAAAACGGATTACGCCATCGTGTACCTTCATGGGTTTTCTGCTTCGCAGGAAGAAGGAAACCCGGTGCATCGAAATGTGGCCAAACAGTTTGGATGCAACCTCTACCTGTCAAGATTATACGGGCATGGTATCGACACTTCCGAACAATTACTCAACCTTACAGCCGACAATTACTGGAGCAGTGCAAAGCAGGCACTGGCCATTGGCAGGCAGCTGGGCAACAAAGTAATATTGATGGGTACCAGCACTGGTGGAACCCAAGGGCTTCAATTGGCCGCTACCTATCCAAATGATGTGGCGGCCCTGGTATTGTTCTCACCCAATATTGCCATCAACGATCCCAATGCATGGATCTTAAATAATAACTGGGGACTGCAAATTGCCAGATTGGTAAAGGGCGGCAACTATAATATTCCGGAAGATGACCGGCCCATTTACAAGCAGTACTGGAATAAACCTTATCGCCTGGAAGCCACCGTGGCATTGGAAGAAATGCTGGAAACAACCATGAACAAGCAAACCTTTGCCAAAGTAAAGCAACCCACCCTATTGTTATATTATTACAAAGACGAACAGCACCAGGATCCGGTGGTAAAAGTAAGTGCGATGAAAGAAATGTTTACACAATTATCCACCTCCGATTCTGTGAAAAGATTTATTCCGTTGCCCAATACAGGAGATCATGTAATGGCTTCACCCATAAAATCCAAAGATGTGGAAAGTGTGGAAAAAGAAACTAAAAAATTTATGGAAGAAGTGCTTCATTTGCAAGTGAAAAAATAACAATGAATCAATTATTGGCCTGAACAGTTGGTTTATTGGTCTAAATAGTTTTTTCCCAGACTGCATTTTGCGAAACAACTTTTACAAAGCCTCCTATACTTTTTTATGTTTGGTAGCTCTTTAGATTTTTTTTGCATTTCCTTCGCTGTACCACTAGAAATTTTCAATAGCAATCCGCCGCATACTAAGCACAATTTTTTATTTACTAAAGGGAATAAAAAAATAAAAAGTCGTACAAAATTTTATCACTAACCCAACAACGGTTGTTCATCCAATACCTATCGAATGGCGCTGTATCTAGCAAGTAAAGCTTCGGGTTCCACACTGGAACGAGTTCTTGTTATTTTAGCATTCATGAGCGTTGCAGGGTCTCACTGGTTTGTCCCTTGTGCAGTGTAAGTATCGTCATTTACCTTGTATAGATCGCTGAAGTATTAAACTTATAGAAAAAAGCCAAGGCCATTTTTAATGTTATGTTGGAGTAGCATAGCTTTTTTTCGGCTAATTATAATTGCCACTTGCAAATGCCGGATTTAATTATTAGGTTAGTATTGTATTCGATTCTTCTCATGCATTCACTTCATTTCAATGACAGAAAGCAACTATTAACACCTCCGCATTTATCAATCTCATCTAAACTAAATTTAAATATTATGGCTACAGTTAAAAGGAATCCTTCCAATCCTCCTGCAGTAAAAAATACCACCTGGAGGTATTGTTCTAATCCAAAAATGCCACCCGTCACTCTTGCAGGCGGAATAGGAACTGAACGTAAAAGACTAATACTTACCAATGTTACCAAATGGGTAAATGGCACAACGCTGCACTATTATTTTTTTGATAAAAAGACGGATGGTGAGAACGTAGAATTTGGTGATGGAACTAAAGGCTGGATATCTTATAAAGGCAACACTGCCCAAATGAATGTAGTAAGAAAAGCATTTGGTATTTGGAAAAAGCTGGGTATCGGACTCAACTTTACAGAAGTTAGTAACCGCGAAGATGCGGAGGTAAGAATTGGTTTTATGCAGGGCGATGGCGCATGGTCGTATGTTGGCCGGGAGGTACTGAACATAGATGTGGACGAACGTACCATGAATTTTGGC
>JBBQQP010000081.1:0-11043 GCA_038215675.1 Chitinophagales bacterium
TTATAAAATCGTTGCCGGGAGCCTCCTCCATGTTATCCCAACTCTGCTGCATATTTAGTCGTTGCACGCTTGAGAGATATTTATTTACAACCGCGGACGACTCACCTATCTCTTTTACATTGCCTTGTTGCAGCCACAATGCTTTATTACAAAGATTATTTACGGCCTGCATATTGTGACTTACAAATAAAATCGTTCTACCGTCACTTTGTGAAACTTCCCTCATTTTACCTAAGCATTTTTTCTGAAAATCTGCATCACCAACGGCAAGTACTTCATCTACGATCAGTATGTCTGGTTCAAGATGAGCGGCAACTGCAAAAGCAAGCCGTACATACATGCCTGATGAATATCGTTTGATAGGAGTATCCAAAAATTTCTCAATTCCGGAGAAAGCTACAATTTCATCGAATTTTCGCTGGATTTCGTATTTACTCATGCCAAGCGTATAACCGCTGATAAAGATATTTTCTCTGCCCGTAAGATCGTCGTGAAAGCCAGTGCCTACTTCGAGAATACTGCTGATTTTGCCGATACCCTTTACAGTACCCGTTGTTGGCTGCACAATTCTGGAAATTATTTTAAGCAATGTCGACTTCCCCGATCCATTACTACCAATGATCCCAATCGCATCTCCCTGTTTCAGTTCAAAAGAAATATTCTTTAATGCCCAAAGATCCTGCTGGTCGGTTTCCTGAATGTTGTCATCTATTAAGAACGAATTGTTCTTCTTCAATACAGCTCGCTTCCACCAGTTATTTAATTCCTGCCGCAACGACCCAGAATCAATTTTACCCAACCTGTAAAGCTTTGATATATTTCGCACTTCTATTACATGAGCCATAGTGTTATTTAAATTACATCAATTAATTTACTGCCTTGTTTATTGAACAATAGGATTGCAGCAGCCAGTGAAATTAGCATGAAAATGAAACTGTATAAAAGTTGTAATGGAGCCACTGTACCTTCGCCTAATAATCCCAGCCGAAACAGTTCAAACAATGATGTGAGGGGATTGAGGGCTACAATCCAACGGATATTTTCTTTAACCGCAGATAAGGGGTAAATTACGGGAGTTATAAACAGAAGAACTCTTATCAGAATATCAACGAAGTTTGCGAGGTCGCGGTATTTTGCCGTTATTACCGAAAAAATCAGCCCGATACTTAAGCTAATTAATCCCAGCACAACAATTACAAATGGAAGTGCCAGTAAATAAAACGTGAACCTAATTTGAAAGTCTTTGAAAATGATAAAATATAAAAGGATCAGAATCAACATAGACAATTGGATCAGGAAACGAAAAAACTGGGTAGTAATAGAAGCAAAAGGCACAATCAGTCTTGGAAAGTACACTTTACTAAACAAATGAATGTTGTCCCTAAAAGTTTTGGAAGTTCCTGTAAAGCTCTCGTTGAAAAAATTCCACAATACAATCCCACAAAAATAAAACAATACCGGCGGCAACTTACCTCCAATAGAAACGCCTATGATTTTATTAAATACAAATACGTAGGTAATCATGGTTAGCAATGGCTGGAAGAGCATCCATAAAGGCCCCAGGAGTGTTTGCTGGTAATTGATGAGGAATTCTTTGCGCACTAACCTCGCCAGAAGATGCCGGTAGGCATATAATTCTTTGATATCCGTATTGAAATAACTGCTTTTGGATTCAATAACCCATTCCATCTTCTTTTCTTCTGCTGACATAGCTAGTTTTATTATAAATATTATCGTGTTTTTTTTTAAACTTACAATAATATAATTTTCTCTTTTAAAACGCACCTCTCTTCTTTATAACATCAGAAGTTTTTTTCATTTGAAACCAAATTTAAACATTTCAGATTATCTTAATACAATTCGGAATTAAAAAGATATGGTACCCTACTGTTCTTTAATCGTTTTTATTATCTCAATTACCGATACATATACTTTTAATTAAAGGCAAAATTTTAAAAACTTATAATGCCTTGTAGGCAATCAACAAATGCGGCAGCCGAAACTGCTGACCTGTTAAGAATTTGCGTCTGCGACTTTTAATGTTTAGATATTATTTTCAAAAGGGGAGAATTTAAAAAAACTAATGCCTTAAAAAAATTTGGTGACGCTTTATAAAAACGAGACAGACAACCTATGTACCAGCTTTTCAGGGATCACTCGAATTGGAACAAAGATCTGGAAGAAACCCAATATTGATGGATTTATAGATCAGGAATTCACATGGTAATTCCAGCAGGTCTATAAATACAAAGCGGCTCCTCTCTGCCCCTACTCTTCATCCATCTCTAACAATAAGTTTGCAATCAAAGCCGTCCACCCGGTTTGGTGAGAAGCACCGAGGCCCTTGCCCGTATCGCCATGAAAAAATTCATAGAACAGGTGATGTTCTTTAAAATGTTCGTCGGCCCATTCCGGTTGTTTGGTGTCGTGATATTGAAAGGTGCCGGCATCATTTCGTTCAAATATTTTCAATAGTCTTTTGGTCAGCTGGTTGGCAATTTGTTTCAGGTTCAACTTAGTGCCCGAGCCTGCCGGAAATTCGTAGGTGTAGCGATCGCCATAATACTGATAGTATTTTCTCAACGAATGAATGATCAGGTAATTTAACGGAAACCAGATGGGTCCACGCCAGTTGGAATTGCCGCCAAACATAGAGCTGGAGCTTTCTCCCGGTTCGTATTGTATGGTATAATTATGGCCCTGGTAGCCAAAAACATAAGGCTGATCCTGATGGCATTTTGATAAGGACCGAATGCCGTAATCAGATAAAAACTCTGCTTCATCCAATAGCCTTTTCAACAAGAGTTCCAACCTGTCGCCAATCATTATGGCAAATAAAAAGTTGCCCTCCTTGTTCTTTACTTCAATATCGGAAATGATACGGGTAAGATCCGGACGGGTAAGTTTAATTACCTGAAGGCGGGTATTAAATTGCCGCAATTTTTCAAATATATCCTTGTGCATAATCTCTACCGCCAATAAAGGAATGATGCCCACCAGCGAGCGAATGCGCAACCGCTGGCTGGTTCCATTCTCAAACTGAACGGCATCATAGTAGAAGGAGTCCTCATCATCCCACAACGAAATATCCTTTTTACCGATGTGATGCATGGCCCATCCAATATTTAAAAAGTGCCTGAAGAACTTGGCAGCTGATTCTTCGTAAGCATGATTATGTTCTGCCAGCTCCAGCGACATGCGCAACATGTTGATCGCATACATCGCCATCCAGCTGGTGGCATCAGCCTGCTGTAATGTTTTAATACCAGACGGCATATGGTTTCTATCAAACACACCAATATTATCCAAACCGAGAAAACCGCCTTCAAAAATATCCGTTCCATTACTATCCTTTTGGTTTACCCACCAGGTAAAATTCATAAGCAATTTTTGAAAAGCTCTTTCCAAAAAATCCCAGTCGGGTACGCCGGTTTTTTTCTTATCTGCTTCGTACACATACCAAACACCCCAGGCATGCACGGGCGGATTTACATCGCTAAAATTCCATTCGTAGGCCGGAATTTGTCCGTTGGGATGCATATAATATTCCCTTAGCACCACCAATAGTTGATGCTTTGCAAAGTCGGGATCGGTATGTACAAAACTGGCTGCATGAAAGGCAAGATCCCAGGCAGCAAACCAGGGATACTCCCAGGTATCCGGCATTGAAATAATATTGCGGCAAGTAAGGTGCTGCCAGTCGCTATTTCGTTTGAAGTTGCGGTGAGGCGGTGTTTCGTTGGGTTCGCCAAACAGCCATTTGTACACATCCAGGTAATAAAACTGTTTGGTCCACTGGAGGCCACTCAGCGCACTTCGCAGTAATTGTTTATGCGCCGGCACTAAATGTTTTGGACTTAACTGCTCATAATAATCGTTGGCATCTTGCTGGCGCTGGATAAAAATCTCATCAAAGTCAACCCATGGATCTGCTATTGGGATATTGCTTAATCTTACCTTAAAAACGGCTGATGCCCCCGGCTCAATTTTTTGTTGTAACCATATAGCAGCCTTGGTTCCCTGCTTTTGTGGATTAACCGTATGCTCGTGATTAACCACATAATTGTTGATGCCGTCCTTTACAAAAGCTGTATCATTCGGCCGGTGGTACATCCGCTGGTTATTGGTTTCATTTTCACAGAACAGTTGTTCCCCACCCTCGTGATACAGAAAAAAACTTCCGTTGCGTGCCGAATTTGTTTGCAGGCAATTGGGGGAAACCGAAATAATTTCAGGCTTTGTAAATCGCGGATTGTGGTTCCAGAAGTTGCGAAACCAACAGTGCGGCAACACATGAATGTTGGCGGATTCAGGGCCGCGGTTACATACCGTTACCTTCATTAGAATATCATTCATCTGATCTTTTGCATACTCAATGTAGCAATCAAAATATCGATCTTCGTTAAAAATGCCGGTATCAAGCAATTCATATTCCGGACTTAAACGGTCCCGCTTGTTTTTGTTTACCAACTCCATATAAGGAAAAGCTGCCTGGGGATATTTGTACAAAAATTTGCAATAGGAATGGGTGGGCGAAGAGTCCAGGTGAAAATATAGTTCCTTCACATCCTCACCGTGGTTGCCTTCGCCATTGGTTAAACCAAAAAGCCGTTCTTTTAAAATAGAATCCTTTCCATTCCAAAAAGCAGGTGCCAGACACAAAATTTGGTCGGCATCACAAAAACCAGCAATGCCATCTTCGCCCCAGCGATAGGCATAACTGCGGGCAAGATCATGATTGATATAGTTCCATGTATTTCCATTGGGACTGTAATCTTCCCGTACAGTTCCCCACTGGCGATCGGAAAGATATGGGCCCCATTTTTTCCAGTTTTTATTGTTATTTGAACGGATGAGCCGATCATTTTCTTTATTACCCAATATTTTATATTTAATTATTTTGACTTATTTAAATACTCCGGTTGATTTCAATAAAAATATACCATTCGGGTAGTAAAAAAAATATATTGTTTATGGAAATATAAAATCAACCCGTATTTGTCAAACCTTTCTTTTTGAAAGTCCAAATTTTGAACCTGTTATCAGGCATGGAGCATATCGAAATAATACGCAACAAAGCAGGATACGGTAACATAGACTTCCTGTCAATTTATTACTGCATCTAATTTTTTGCAACCAATCGTATGTGTATTCCCCCGAAACAAACCTTCGCGGTACATACTGCTCCCTATAGATAGCTGTTGTTCGTTCTTTAAAACCAACTACGTTTGCGGGATTTACTTTTTATGATAAAAAACTATTTTTTACTTGCAGTCTTTCTTTTATCCTGCCATTTCATAATATCAGTTATGAAAGGTTGAGTGATTTGCTCCACTTCATCATCAGAAATATCCATGGCTGCAGGATTTGCAACCAACTGAAGCCAGGGCTTTGGTGCATCAAAATTATAAGCGCCAAAAACGATTACAGGCGTGCCTTGCAACGTAATATTTTGATCATCTTTCAATACCCACTCTTCGGCCCACTTATACAAACTACGGGCATCATTTTCCTGAAGTCTGAGGCAAGAGTGAGAGGCTGGATAACCAGGTAAACTATATTGATGCCAGCCTACACCCAGCTTATTTTCTATGTTCACATTCCAGCGTAATTCCCACTCATCGTTGAAGGTGCTGTTGGTTTTTTCTGCTTTCCAGTTGGCGAAAAAAAGTCCGGTTGGTGTAGGATCTTTTTTGCGACCCATATTAACAGGGCCTGTGTACACCAGCTCGCCATTTTCGTAGGCAGCAAAAGCCTGCGCCGGGTATGAGAAGAAAATGATTTTATTTATCTTTTTGATAGAAGGAACAGTAAACGGGAAAGGAAGGTAATATTCTATATCGCCGGACGGATCATCGGGAATGATCACCGAATCCATCGTGGCAAAATTTTTAGCATCTGTTCTGTTTACAGCTAGCACAATATTTTTTATGCTACTGTTGCCGATACTATCATTTTGCGCAAGCCATTTTTTTACATTGGCTATCTGAAATCCTTTAGCAGGGGGAGGTTTGCGTTGCTTTACTTTTACTTTTACTACAGTTTCACTTGAAGATGGATCGCTGCAAGAATTAAACAGCAAAAGCATTACCGACAAGAAAACGAATATATTATTTTTCATTTTGTTGGATATTTTAGTCAAAAAGAGGTTATGTAGAAATAATTGCACAAACTGGGATACTAATTAATTTTAAATCACCGTTTTAATAGAAAAAATCAATTACTCCAACCCATGCTAAAATCAAAAAACGCTTCGGTTTCCCGAAACGCTTTTTGCTATGTTTGCTGTGCTTTATTCTTTTGATGCTTCATTCTCTCTCACTTTTGCACCACCTCGATGTGTTGCAACAATGGATGCAAATCTAATTTTAAGACCTGCTATTTTCCTATTGTCGCTTCCCGCTAAATCTTTTTCTATTTCGTTTTTCCGGGTGTCCAGTGCTTCATACAATACTTTTATTTCGTCCCAATCTTCCCTGGTGTAATTCTTTTTATTATCGGCAACTTTATCTACAAAGTTTTGATAGACAGATAAAATATTTTTTCCGTTTACAAAGTCAAACTTCATGTCATTACCAACTTTGCCATCTCCAAATAAACCGGATCTCAATGTCTGGCGGTAGTCGGGTGTATTCGCTTTTGCGGAAGCAACATCTTCCCGCTCCTTAATTTTAGCAGCATAGTTGGCTTTTAGCTCAGCGTATTTTACCTTACTGGCTTCTGCTCTTTCCTTATCTGCTGCTTCCAGTGTTTCAAGTTTACCTTCTGCCCTCATGGCTCTTTCCTGGTAAGCGTTGTCAATCGCTGTCCAGTTTTCCTGTGTATAAACAGGTGTAAGTGTGGCAACAGAATCTACATACTGAGTTAAATAAGCTGCATCCTGTTTTGCTTCATCATTGGCTGAATTGTTGCAAGCCACAAAACCACTGATGCCAATTGCAGTACTGAGTACTAAATAAATCTTTCGCATAATATATATTTTAATTTGCTGTCATCAGCCAATATCCATGCCGTTAAATCTTACCAAATTAATTTTGGAAACTAACATAATAAATGAAAAATAAATGCATATAACATTCTTATGCTGCTGCTGAATTCTACCATTCAACTTATATTATAAAAACAGTTTGTTGCATGATTCACATGTATGATTTTCTCCCCTATTTTAATCCTGTTCTATCAGCTTTAATATGACATTGTTTTTTTTAGCTCTATTATTTCCCTCCATTGCTTTAAAACCCCAACACACCCTGGCACCAGCATATCTGCCGCCAACAAAAAATCCAACCACATAAAAAATGCGATTGGATTGTAATTGATTTGGATATTAAAAAAATTACGCTTTCATCACCTTACTCTGGCAAACAAAATCAGTTTTACGCATATTGGTTTTGCTGATGGCATCAAAGCCGCCGGCCACTTCTGTGAAGTTTCTATAACCTCTTGCCTGCAAAATAGATGCAGCCATCATACTGCGATAGCCGCCCGCACAATGCAGGTAAAAATGCTCGTTGGAGTTGATGTCTTTTATCCATTCGTTGATGTATGCCAATGGCCGGTTGTAAGCATCTTCTACATGCCCGGCAGCATACTCGGTTTCTTTTCTTACATCAATGACTTTATCTTTAACAGGATCTGCTTCAGTAGCAAATTGTGTAGCCGGAATTCTATCTATTACATCTGCTTCTTTACCAGCCTCCAGCCATGCAGCAAAGCCTCCTTTTAAATGGCCAAGAATATTGTCAAAGCCTACCCTGCTCAACCGGGTAACTGCTTCTTCTGCTTTATCATCATCCGTCACCAAAATCAGCGGTTGCTTTACATCCACAATTAAAGCGCCTACCCAAGGTGCAAAATCGCCCACCAAACCAATGTTGACAGACTGTGGTATAAAACCCTTATAAAATTCAGTATTGATCCGGGTATCCAATATCAGCGCACCGGTGTTTTCTGCCACTGCTTCAAACGCTTCCGGTGTTAAAGCCTGCATGCCATTGTTCAATACCGATTCAAAACTTTCATAGCCCTTTTTATTCATGGCTACGTTTAAACCAAAATAAGCGGGTGGTGGCAGCAGGCCTTCTGTTACTGCTTTTACAAAAGCCGCTTTATCGGGTTGATTCAATGCGTAATTCATTCGCTTCTGGTTGCCCAAAGTATCCACCGTTTCTTTCATCATATTTTTACCACAGGCACTACCGGCGCCGTGTGCCGGATAAACAATTACATCATCTGCCAGCGGCATAATTTTGTTTATCAAACTATCATACAGCAAACCGGCCAATTCTTCCTGGGTCATGTGGGCGGCTTTTTGCGCCAGATCCGGTCGACCTACATCGCCCAAAAACAAGGTATCGCCGCTAAAGATGCAATGATCCTTACCGGTTTCGTCCTTTAGCAAATACGTGGTACTTTCCATCGTATGTCCGGGCGTATGCAATGCCTTTATTACGATATCGCCAATGGTAAATTCCTGCTCATCCTTTGCTAAAATAAACTGAAACTCCGGACTGGCATTGGGACCATATACGATTGAAGCACCGGTTTCCCTTGCCAAATCGATGTGGCCGCTTACAAAATCTGCATGAAAATGTGTTTCAAAAATGTACTTGAGTTTAACCCCATCCTTTTGCAACCGCTTAATATAAGGCCCTGTTTCCCGAAGCGGATCAATGATGGCGGCTTCGCCTTTGCTGGTGATGTAATAAGCTCCCTGTGCAAGGCATCCTGTATAAATTTGTTCTATCTGCATATTGATTATTTTTTATACTGCAAAGGTGCCGCTTTCTTTGGCTTATTTCAGTAACATTTGTTGCATTGGCTGGTGGACATTTTTCCTTTTGAAAGATTTCAGTTGTAATGGGAAAACAATGCCGGTTAAAAATTTGAAACAAACACATTGCGGGCAACACCTGTCCGTTTTATTCAGAGATAATGCACCTACAATATTTTTAAGACTGGAAATAAAATTTAATGACCGTTAAAATTAATCTTTTAAGCACGCAAAAAAGATTGATTCAACCCTACTGATTCAACTTTCGCCTTAGCTGAAATTATTTTGCGATAAGGTATTGCTCCGGTGCTTTTAAGAATTCATCCTTACATTCCTTTGCACAAAAGCCGTAGGCTTTTCCTTTATAGTGAGCGGTATCTGTTACGCCTGCTGTTATGGGCATACCGCAAACAAGATCTTTTTTACTGTCTAACAAGGCAGCTGTATAAACCGGGGTACTATCTGCAGGTTTGGCATTCATCATTGTTGTGTCGTGCTGGAGTTTGCTAGCACTATCTGCTTTTTGGGTCGGGTTATTACATGCCATTGCAAACAATGCAAGAATGCTAACTGAAACTACTTTTTTCATACTATTTTTTTTAGAAGTTGCGTTGCAAATGCAACGCAACTGTAAGTTTTTTAAATTTCTATTTCTTTTCGTCCCTGCACTTTTCCATTATTCCATGAAAAATATCGTGGGCTTCTGTAATCAGTTTTTTTAATGCTGCATCGCTTTTATTTTGCTTTACTGCAACTTGCACAATTTCAGTTTGCTTTACCAATTTTTCCAATATAGGTTTGGTAACACTGCCATTGAAACCAATCGGAAGAATGGACTCCTGCCAGGCTTTAGCAACCAATACTATTGAATCTGCGTGTTGTTTTAAAGGCTTAAAATTATTCTCCTCAGCCGGGTGAAATGATATGCTCATCACCGCATGAAAATCATGCATCTTTTTCCATTCGGCTTGTTTTTGGGCAAAAGAAAAAAGGCATGCGAACATGAGTAAAGTGAGGGTAACTATTTGTTTGTATGGGGCGATTTGTTGAACGAAACAAAATCGTTTTAATGAATATTGGTTTTGTAAGTAACGGATTTAATGAATAGTTGACTGCCTTTTGGTGGTCCAGTTTATCCGACATTTCCTTATTTATCATTTTACGACAGGCACGATGGTACAAAGGTTCGGATAGACAACCATCTAATCGCTCAACCACATTATTTATTTCGAAGCAAGTTGTAAATAAAACCAGCTAATGCTTGTGAAAACTTAAAGATAACTCACTCATTATTTTACTAAAGGAACTTTAAAACACGCATTTAATACAGTAGCGAATTCCTGTAATTATTACTCAAAAATTAAGCTATCACTTTGCGTCAATTTAGGCTCAACATCAAACTTGTTTGTCATCGACATCCTGCTTCATCCCTTTTACTTGCTCTTTGGCTTACTTCTTTACTACTTTTTTTGTGATGACTTTTCCGTTGTCTTCAATTTGCACAAAATAAATACCGGCAGCTTTTGACGATAAATCAAAATCTACTTTATATCCTTTTGCATTTACCCTGCCGATGATTTTTCCTGCTTCATCTAAAATATGAATCGTTGCCCGGTCCAGCGCCTTATTAAAACTAACAGAAAATCTGCCCGTTGTAGGGTTTGGGTACAGCGCATCCACTTCCTGGAATTCAGTAATTTCTTTTACTAACTCAGCTGTAGCAACCTGCTGACCTGCTGGTCGTTGAGGGTATGTATTAGTGCCATTGTTACAAAAATAAGTTCGCTTGGTTCGATTGCCTGCTGCGTCATAAATATTTACTATACCGCAACTGCCTACAGGTATTTGCTGTGCACAAACTGACAACGAAAACAGTGAGATAATAATGGTAAGGATAGTTTTGTAATTCATATAAATGTTTTATTTTTTCAAGAAATCTAGTTCTTTTTTATTTTAGGTTTGATAGCAAAGTTTACACCGAATGTTATGGCGACCGGCAGTATATCAGGGTTGAATTTAGTGCCATTATTTTTATGGGTCCTGTAATCCTGATGAAAAGCTGCATTACGAAAAGGAACTAATAGGGCTAAGCTTAATTTATTTTTATTCAGGCCGTATTTCATTTCTGCACCCGCACCCACTGATAACCCATAGTAGGATTGGTTACGGATTTCATTTCCAAAAACTCCAATGATTTTTATAACGGCATTGTAACCATACATAGCCGTTATAGTGGGTGTTACTTTTTTGTCGGGTAGTGCTTTAAAGGA
>JBBQQP010000082.1:0-11034 GCA_038215675.1 Chitinophagales bacterium
CGTTTTATTTCATATAACAACCATTATCGTTTTTTAAAATAAAAGTTTTTTATTACAGTGTACTTTTTACACATTTGAATGTGTAAAAGTTACACAATATAAGTCGTTTTCTTATAAGTTAAAATATTTGTTAAAGAAATCTTGCATAACATTTAAATAAAATTTTAACACAAACTAAAGACGGCATAAAATTACCTTAGACACTTAGTTTTCGCTGCATTCAAATAAAATAAATGCATTTCAAACTAAAAATCTATCCCAGCAAATTTCTTTTTCCGCTTCTCATATTTTTCATAATCGAATTTGTACAACTTTCCCGGACGGTGTGAAACGTCCTGTTCCATTTCATTCAAATCAACTAAAAAATCCATAGAAAAGAATTTTTTCCGGAAATTCCGCCTGTCTAGTTTAATATCCAGGATTGCCTCATATAAATTTTGAAGATCTCTTAACGAGAATTTTTTGGGTAGTAAATTAAAACCCAGCGGATGTTCCTGAACTCTTTTTTGCAATTGTTGAAGGCAGGTATCAAAAATCTGCTGGTGGTCAAACGCAAGGTCAGTAACACTTTTTACGTCATGCCAGTGCAATTCATTATCCAGAATATTCAATTTGTGGTGCTGAACATTCATCAGCGAACAATAGGCAACCGTCACTACCCTGCCTGCCGGATGCCGATTTACAGTTCCAAACGTATTTACTTGTTCCAGATAAACATCACTCAATCCCGTTCTTTGCTTCAAAATCCGGTAAGCGGCAGCATCAAGGTCTTCGCTCGGAAAAACGAGATCTCCCAATAATGACCACTTACTGGAATATTTCTTTAAATCACTTCTAATAAGTAACACTTTCAATTTGGCCTCATCAAATCCAAAAATGATGCAGTCTACAGACAAGGCGATCCGATTGGTGTTTTCCACTTCAGATTGGATAACCTGCAACGATTTAGTAGGTTTTATCTGGGCCGTTTTTTCCGGTGTTGACATACTAAAAACTATTATTGATTCGTAAGATTGAGCGGAATTCTGAAATTCTTTCCCGTAACCACTGTAAATTTAGCCCCCGGACCAATATTTTGGGGGATATTTAATATACACTCACCACCTGATTGCGGACTCACTAAAATCTCTGAACCTGAAGGTAGTGGTGTTGGAGGAATTCTGTTATAGCTCCAATTAGAAGCATCCGTCCAATTTCCGTTACCAATAAATGAATATACAGTAGATGGTTGATAAATGTATACATGGTATTCTCCAGGCGCAAGCGTAATGCTTTGGGTTAACGCACCAATATTAAAAATACTTTTATTTGGCCCATTGATACCAGTTGCATTACCGTTACTTAAATAATTATACCAATCGCCTGATCTTTGAAAAGTAACATTTCTTGTTTGTTCTACCACATCAAAGTTTGCAATTACGGTAACCTGCATCCCGTTGGGAGCGGGATCGGCTATCTGGAATCGCTTAAACAAGCCTGCATCATCATAGAAATTATAGGAGAAAGTATTACTATTGAATACAGCAGGATTTGAAAGTCGCAAATTAATTAATTGAGAATAGTTATTAAATAATTTAAGGCGGTTAGGATCTGCCATATAATTCCAAAGAGGTGGTTTATTACCAGTTCGTCCGTTAAAATTTATGGATGTATCATAGCCTCTTTCGCCAAACTGCCACATTAGCTTTGGTCCGGGAATAGTAAAAAAAACGGCTGCAGCGGCTGCTTGTCTATCGAGGGCCGTTGCAAGGTTCCTTACATTATAGCTGCCGGAGCTGTTACCAAACTGCAAATTTTTCCACATCAGCCTTTCTTCGTCGTGACTTTCCATGTATCCCATTTCTGCCGGGGTGAAAAACTTTTGCTGGGAGCTGTTGTAAACTACTTTGGAGAAATCTGAGTTGGAACTATAGCCCATTGTGTTCTGATTGTAAGTATGATTATTATTTCCCCACAGCAAAAACCCCATAAACGAATACTGCTGCTCCTCCTCGTATTGCGTACCTAAAAATTCAAGAATCATATAGGTGCCTGGAAACATGGGTACTATATGATTGTAATACCTGAAGAGATTATCAATCCGGCTCTGGTCCTTATTTTCAACCGTGGTTTCATTGGAAACTGTTTGTGTAAACCCCTTGGCAAGATCAAGACGGTATCCATCTATTTTGTATTCCGTTATCCAATATTCTAGTGCTCTTTTGACAAGGTTTTGAGTCGCCACAGACGTATGATTTAAATCGTCAAATACACTGTAAGGATGCGGAGCCGCAGTATTAAGCCAGGGATTATTGGCAGCAGGCCTGTTATTGACTCCATCCCAATACAGTTTTCCCTGTGGAGTATTATAAGCATCAAGCTGGTTATACACTACATCTAGTATTACGGCAATACCATTTTTATGGCATAAATCAACAAACTCTTTAAACTTGTCTTTTGTGCCATAAGCCTTGTCGAGCGCAAGGTAAAACGTAGGATTATAGCCCCAGCTTTCATTTCCGCTAAATTCATTTACCGGCATTAGTTCAATGGCATTTATTCCCAGTCTTTTGAAATAACTGATGGTATCTATCAGCATCTGATAATTACGGGCATCACCAAAATCACGAACCAATAATTCATAAGTGATCAAATTTCGCTTGTCTGGCTTTACAAAATTCGTTACCTGCCATTTATACGGTGTGCTGCAGGTCTGCAACACGCTGACAAAACCGTTGGTTGCAGCCGATACATTTTGATTAATCGGGTAGGGCTTAAGACCCGGATAGGTGGCAGCCGGTATAAACGCATCGTTCCACGGATCAAGTATCTTTTCCGAATATGGATCGGCAATAAAGATGGCATTGTCTATAAGATACTGAAATGCATATTCTACCCCTCCGGTAAGTCCATGAATGGTTAACCAATAGTAATTTCCATCAGGGGTTTTGTTCATTTGAAACTGGCTTTGGGCAGCCCAGTTGCTGTTTGGAAAGTCACCCAATATCACTGCGTTCAATTTATTGGGTGCATATAATACCAAGGTTACAGAATCGCAACCCGGCCAGTAATTAATTCCTTCTTTTACGCCGGAAGGTAGCGCCAGCGTGGTGTTTGGCGGAGGTAAATAAAACTGAATTGTATCGTAATAACTGATGCCTGCCACAATCAACTCCGCAATAATTTTTTGATCGCCTGCGGCTGCGATAGTTGGACTACCCGAAATTGATGCGGCTCCCGTGATTGGCCCAACTATTTTAGTTCCGTTAAAGTAAAGGTTGAGCGTACCAACAGCGTTAGATGCAATTGCAGTTACAGGCACCGATTGGCCAACTGTTGCAGTGACTGCTTCATTCGACAAATTAAAAGTGGGTATAATAAACGGTTGTGTGAAATGTATATAATTTCCCCCTACAGCAAATATGGGTACAAACATGTCGCTGCCATCGGTATTTCGTTGTGCAAGGTTTCCGCTAGCATCTCTGAAAAGAAATCCCAGTTTTAATATGGTTTCACCAACGGGCACACCGCCTGCGCCAGCATTAAAATATGCTCTTGGATTATTAATTGTAAACGACCACTTATTGTTGCCCAATGAGGTTGCTACAGGGGCTGTTGTAGTTGCCCAGGTAGTAGGCGTATATCGCCATCTTGCATTATCGGTGCTTAAATTGGTTACCACGCCAAGATGCATGTATACTGTACCAGTGAATCCAAGCAATCCCTGGTTACCCTTGGCTGCATCTACCGTTATGGTTAACGGAGCGTTATCAAGTGGAAATTGTGGTGCCCAGGAAAGTAACTGAGCATAAACGCCTTTAAAAGATAAGACGATCGATAATATTAGAAGAGCCTTCCGCATACAGCAATGTTTAATGTGTAAATCTAACACATTATTGAGTACTCCGAAAAATATTTACCTGGTATATTTTTTTTGGCTTCTTTTCTTTGCAGGGTAACCACGTTTTTTTTTACCTGATTGTCTATAGTAAATAGTTGAATAAGGATTTGTATCTGTTTCATTAATACAACCATTATATAAAACAGTATTTTTGATTTCGCTGCAACAGTAGCGGCAAAAAACTATGGAAATTATCCTCGAAAAATAAAAATCTGTATTCATAATTTTAAATTTTAAGTAGCAAGCAATGTATCAACAGCAGCAAACAACCGTTTTCCAGCAGAAAACTTCGGAATGGCTATTATCGGTAAACGCAGTCAATATCGCTGAAATAGTAAACAACAATATCGAAGAACTTAGAGATGTATTACGTTTTCATGAATACCGGTATTATGTACAAAATGATCCGCTTATTAGTGATGCTGAATACGATGGTTTATATAAGCTTTTGGAAAAATTTGAAGAGGAAAACCCTTCAATGATTACAAAAGATTCACCTACGCAAAGAGTAGGTGCCGGTTTAGTAAATGATTTTTCGAAAGTTGAACACCTTGTTCCTATGTTATCACTTGAAAATTCCTATAATGCAGAGGACCTGCTTGATTGGGACAGAAAAGCAAGGGAACTTTCCCACATAGAGGAAATAGAATATTGTGTAGAGCCAAAATTTGACGGAGCCAGTATTTCTGTTATCTACGAAAATGATCTACTGGTTCGTTCAGCAACAAGGGGCGATGGTGTAGTAGGTGATGAAATTACTCTTAACACAAAACAAATAAAATCTCTTCCACTTTCAGCAAAATTTAGCAATTACGGGATAGATCAAATAGAAATGCGGGGGGAAGTACTGATCAATAAAAATAATTTTAAAGCTTACAACGATAAATTAATGGAAGAAGGCATTCCTCCATTTGCCAATCCAAGAAACGCAGCGGCAGGTTCTTTGCGAATGAAGGACACTACTGAAGTTGGGCGTAGAAACCTTGAGGTGTTTTTGTATCATGTTAGTTATTTTACAAATGGTATTGAATATGACCCTGAAATACAGCCGCTGACCCATTCCGGCATGCTTGATATGCTTTGGGATCTTGGTTTTAGAAGTCCTAAGAATGAGATGAAAACGGTAATGGGAATCCAGAAGGTGACGCAATATGTGGCAGAATTTGAAGCAAAAAGAGATGGGCTTCCCTATGAAATTGATGGGATGGTAATAAAGGTGAACGACCTCAATCTGCAGGAAAAACTGGGAATGACGTCTCACCATCCACGCTGGGCGATCGCTTTTAAATTTAAAGCAAGACAAGGAACAAGCAAATTGTTAGGTGTAGAATTTCAGGTAGGAAGAACAGGTGCCGTTACACCAGTAGCCAAAATAGCTGCGGTACAGGTTGGAGGTGTTACCGTCACCAGTATTTCAATTCACAATGAAGAATATATTAAAGAAAAAAATCTGATGCTGGGCGATTCAATTTTGATAGAACGCAGTGGCGATGTAATTCCGCAAATTGTAAAATCATTTCCCGAATTAAGAACGGGCGAAGAAAATGTGATTGAATTTCCAACTAAATGTCCTGTTTGCCAGCATCAACTATTTAAGCCGGCTGATGAGGCAGTTTGGCGCTGTATTAATATCAATTGCGAAGCACAGGTAGTTGAACGGATTATTCATTTTGTGAGTAAAGATGCCATGGATATTAAGAATTTCGGCGAAGCCAACGTTCGCAAATTTTATGTACTCGGTCTTGTTAAAGATATACCCGGTATTTACAGCATTGATTTTGATGCAATCGCTCAATTGGAAGGCTTTGGTAAAAAGTCGATTGACAATTTAAAAACAGCCGTTGCAAGTTCTAAATCACAACCACTGCATCGATTAATCTATGGATTGGGCATACGTTATTGTGGAGAAAACACTGCCAAAACCCTGGCAAATGTTGTCAACCATTTACTTGATTTTAAAGATTTCAGCGAAGAACAATTACAAAATCTGGAGGACGTGGGTGTAAAAGTAGCTGGAAGTATTTACCGGTTCTTTCATGATACAGACAACTTGCTGATGCTTGAAAAACTGGAGGCCTTGGGTATCTCTCTAAAGAATCAAAAAAAACAAGTATCTGTAAATGATACCCTTGCCGGACAGACATTTCTTTTTACTGGAAGTATGGTAAAATTAAAAAGAAGTGATGCTGAGGAATTAGTAGAAAAAAACGGGGGTAAGATAGTGAATGGAGTAAGTAGTAAACTTAACTATTTGGTAGTTGGTGAAGATGCCGGCAGCAAATTAGAAAAAGCAAAAAAGATTCAATCCATCAAGATAATTAACGAGGAAGATTTCATAAAAATGTTAACTACTTAGCCGATTTTTTTCTATATTTAAGAACAAGATTTCTATTCAAACAAATTATCGTGCACACAATATAGTTTATATGTACAATAGCAATTAAAATCTTAAGTATATGATCAAGAAAGTCCCTGGCGAAACATGGAAACAGCTTCTGTTTACCGGTCATAAACAGCATCGAAGAAAATATACAGTGTCCTCAACCGGCCGTGCGGCCAGTTACATTAACGATGTAATGGGAGATGGAAAAATTTTGAACGGCTCCCTTACTTCAGGATATAAAACGTTGAATCTTCACCTGGAAGATGGTAATGGCACCATTTACCTGCACAGAGAAATTGCAAAACTTTTTTGTAAGAAGCCTTCTCCAAGATACAAATATGTCATTCACCTGAATCATAAAAAAGAAGACAATAATTATACAAATTTAAAATGGGCAACCCTCGAAGAAGTTGGAAGTCACCAGCAAAACAGTCCACAAAAAATAGCCTACAAAAAACGGCAAGCCAATAAAACAGAAGGACTTAAATTAAACATCACCCAGGTTAGATCTATTAAAGAAGCAATAAACAACCCGATTCGAAGACTGACTTATAAGCAAATGGCGGCCAAGTATAATGTAAGTGAAATGACTCTTTATCGAATTAAGAGTGGAGAAAATTGGGGACAAGTAAAATAATTTTACATTCGAAAATCATAGAGGGAATTGGTTTAATCAACCAATTCCTTTTTTATTGGTTAACAAGTTTAGTAAACAAAAAATATGATACAAGCAATATCCATCAAATTTTTAAAAGATCTGGAAAAAAATAACAACAGAGCCTGGTTCGAGTTACACCGAAATATATATGAAGCATCCAAAGCCGATCTTCAAAACATGGTTGCAGATCTGATACCTAACATTGCAAAATTTGATGAGCCCATTGGAAACCTCGCAGTTAAAGATTGTACATTTCGCATTAACCGCGATGTGCGTTTCAGTAAAAATAAAAGCCCTTACAAAACAAATATGGCAGCCTATTTTAGCAAGGGTGGTAAAAAGGCAAGTGTTGCTGGATATTATTTTCATTGTGAGCCAGGCAAAAGCTATGCAGCAGGAGGATTTTACACACCAATGCCCCCCGAACTTGCTAAAATAAGGCAAGAAATAGACTATAATTTTGAGGAGTGGAAAAAAATACTCAATAATAGATTCTTTAAAAAATACTTCCCTGGTGGCGTTGATGGAATTGAGTCTTTGGTTAAGCCACCAAAAGGATATGACGAAAATAATCCTGCCATCAACTTTCTTAAGATGAAGCATTTTATTGTGAGCACCCCTTTTAGTGATGCCGCATTGCAAAGTAAAACCCTTGTAAAAAATATTGCAAAAGTATTTGAAACTATGAAGCCTATGATCGATTTTTTGAACAAGGCGGTGGAATAAGTAAGCCAGATTCATAAAAAAGGAATGCCAAAAACAACATTTTTTGGAAATAGGTTATCCCAAAAAAAAGAGTGGCCAGAGATAAAAATCTCCGGCCTTGCTTACCTCTGAAACCACAAGAAAAACAGTTAATGATATTTTATAAGGATATATTTTTACGAAAATTTTCAACACACAGATAGTTAGAACTATTGGGATGGGCTTTCATCAAGATTGGAGAAAAGTATAAACTGAGAAGATTGTAAAAATAGTATTTTTTTCAACAAATATGATTTTTTTTTACAATAATTTTTCGGATTGATTAATTTCTTTCGAAGCAAGTCCATATAATCTTGCTCTTTTTCGATTGTACCACCAGTGAGGCACTGTCTTTTTCATTATCGTATCGATGCTTCTCATTCCAAACAACTTCCAGGCCCCATCCAGTTTACCAACCAGGTCATTCTGCATTGCTCGCAAACTCATGGCAAACCCGCTTTCTACATACTCCATATGGTGCCAAAATCCAGCCGGCATAAACAATGTATCTCCATGTTCCAGAATTACTTCATATCCTTTTGCGAATTTTACAGCGGGAAACCCATCGTAATCAAACTTTTCATGATAATGCGTATAATCAGCTACGCTAAGCACTTCCCAAGGTTTACGGTACAGTTTGTATTGTTCTGCATGAGGAAATAACAAAACCCGCTTTTTACCCATAAACTGCGTGTGAAGAATATGACTCATATCTATATCAAAATGCATGTGGGTAATGGAACCTTTTCCGCCTACAAACAGCATTGGATATTTTTTTACAAACCCCTTCATCAGATGTTCCGGCCACAAGAAATCATTAACCAACCCGGGAGCATGTTGAAACATATTAAATAGGAAAATCCTAAGTTCCACCGGACCATCCTTTACCATTTGAAGGTATTCGCCAAACTTCATGTAATCATCGGCAGTATTAATGGGGGTATATGCATCACTTTTAATATTGTTATAAACCCCTACCATGGTTTCACCCACAGCGTTTATAAAGTAATCCCAATTCCATTTCTCCAATGCCGGCCATTGTTCGGCCAGACCAGTAATCACTAATGGCTTTTTGATATCGTAATAATTGATCTTGAATTCCTCAGCGGCTATATTGGCCACTTTTTCAACAGTTTTTAACTGCATGTTGCTTTCTTTTGGATGGCAAAACTACAGATTAATAATTGGTAATATATTTCACCTTTCATTTCGCTGATTATATTAGTTATTCTAATAGTGACTAACAAATTGGAATTCGAGGTGGAAGAAACCTTGTTCAGAAAAATAAGTGTCTGGTAAAAATCATAAAAAACTAATAATTGTTAGTTTTGCCCAAACCAACACCTTGCATGGCAAAAATATTAACTCAAAAAAATATCACAAAAAAAGAAGTGATCATTCAAAAAGCAGCGTTGCTTTTTAAAACAAAAAGTTACAGATCGGTTTCCATGAGAGAACTTGCAGATGCATTGGGGGTTGAAGCGCCGAGTTTATACAATCATATCCTGTCAAAAAGCGAATTATTACAGGAAATTTGCTTTAAAGTAGGAAATAAATTTACTGTTCAGATTGAAATGATCGAGAGCAGCACGGCACCGACTGTTAGTAAAATAGAAACCATCATCCGTTTTCACATTAAAACTATGCTGGAAAATTTTGATGAAGTGTTTGTTGCCAATCATGAATGGAAACACTTGCAGGAGCCTTACCTGGGAGATTTTCTCAGTATCCGGCGCAACTACGAAAAGAGCCTTGTTTCGCTCATAGAAACAGGCATCCAGAAAAATGAGATAAAAAAAATAAATCCCTATGTTGCCGTATTAACCATTTTATCTGCAGTGCGTGGCCTTGAATTTTGGCAAAGAAATAAAAAAAATATATCACAACAGGTATTGGAAGACGACATGGTAAATCACTTGCTAAATGGCATTGTAAATTAATAGTATGGCTGCACACTTTCATCCGCTTACCATAAAGCAATTGCAAAAAGAAACTGCCGATTGCGTAATTATTACTTTTGAGATTCCCGAACTGCAGACGAATTTGTTTCAATTTGTTCCCGGGCAGAATATTACCATTAAAAAAATCATTGATGGCACAGAAATTCGCCGCTCGTATTCAATCTGCGCTGCACCTTTTGAAAATAAGTTGTGTGTTGCTGTTAAGAAAATCAAAGGCGGGGTGTTTTCTTCTTATGCAAACGATCAACTAAAAGAGGGCGATGTATTGGAAGTAATGCCGCCTACCGGAAAGTTTAATACGCCATTAAATTCTTCTAATAAAAAAAATTACCTCGCTTTTGCTGCAGGAAGTGGAATAACACCCATACTATCAATTATAAAAACGACCCTCGCTACTGAGATTAAAAGTTCATTTACACTCGTGTATGGCAATCGTTTTAGAAGCTCCATACTATTTTTTGAGGCATTGGCTGGCTTAAAAAACAAATACCCAGAACGATTTAACTTAATCCATGTGCTAAGTAGGGAGAAATCTGTTTCTGCCGTTAATTTTGGAAGAATTACACCAATTAAACTCAAGGACCTGCAAAAGCTGATTGATTATAAAGGTATTGATGAAACCTTTATATGCGGTCCACAGAATATGCTTTTTGAGGTAAAACAATTTTTAGAAATACAGGGCGTCGACCAAAAAAATATACATTTCGAATTGTTTACTACACCACTCAGCCATGAAGCGGTAAAATTGCAATTGGCTGATAAAGATGAGGAGGCGGCGAAAAGCAAAATCAGCATCCAGCTAGATGGAAGAATTTTTAATTTTGAACTGGCATTTAATGGTGAAAGTATTTTAGACGCTGCACTTGCACAGGGAGCCGATTTGCCCTACGCCTGTAAAGGTGGCGTTTGCAGCACTTGCAGGGCTATGATTATGGAGGGTAAAGTAAAAATGGATGCGAATTATGCATTGGAAAAGGATGAACTTGCCAAAGGCTTTATTCTCACCTGCCAAAGTCATCCATTAACAGGGACGGTGGCGGTAGATTTTGATTCCAGGTAATGAATTGGAATAAGGTATTACTTATTGATTAGCTCTCCAACAAGCTTATTTTCAGCGCACCAATCACTGGCAAAGTAAATTGATATTCTCTTTTTCATTCCGCTGATTTGTATAATTTCTCCAGTTAATAAAGCAACAAAAACTTTATGAACTAACAGTTGTTAGTTTTTTATATTTTTATCTTATAAACTCTACTTATGGCAATGTATGATCTGAATAATTCATTTGAGCAAAAAATTGAAAAGGAAATAAAAATAGAACCAAAAGACTGGATGCCGGATGCATATCGTAAAACAAATATCCGGCAAATAAGTCAGCATGCCCACAGCGAAATAGTAGGCATGCTTC
>JBBQQP010000083.1:0-11026 GCA_038215675.1 Chitinophagales bacterium
AATATTTCACCGCTGTCAGATTTTAATGAATTTAAAACAGCCATTAATACCCAACTTAATCCGGGCAAGTCATTTCGTTTAGCCGGGCTGGTAGTAGAAGCCCAGCAACGACTTACCAAAACAGGTAAAAACTTTGCGATATTAACCATTGAAGATTACAGTGGCAAATCTGAGTTCATGCTTTGGAGTGAAGATTATGTAAAGTATACCAACTATCTCGAAAAGGGATTGATCGTTTTGGTGGAGGGAACATTTAAAACAAGGTACAATTCAGACCAGTACGAATTTAAATTATCAAAGGTTCATTTATTGGAAACCGTAAAACCTGCTCTAACAAAACAGGTAACTATTGAAGTGCAACCACAGTCCATCAGTTCAGCTTTTGTAAACTTTATTGAGCAGAATGTAAAGAATAACCCAGGTAAAACTGCCATAAAATTCAACATTGTAGATGTAAGAAATAATTACAAGGTTGGAATGTATAGTTTGGAGACAGGCTTTACCATGAATGATGACATGGCGGTATTTTTAAACGAGAACACAGATGTGGATGTGAGTGTAGTAACGCTATAAGCGGCTCTTTCGGGCGTACGTTACTTCTCATCTGACTGTTTAGTATTTTCAAAAGTGAGGCATCAATCACCGGCGCTTTTGAAATCACCGACGGTCTGAAAATGTTAATAAAGATCAAAAGAAAACACTTAGTTTAAGCTATAGCGTGGCAAAACAACATATAATCACTGCCAATAAGATTGTGAATATGTCATTCCTACTCATTTAAGAATTTGGATGTATTTTTGCCTTTCTTCTAAAAAAAATAATTTAAAATAATAATTATGGCACTTGAATTCACGGATGCAAACTTTAAAACAGAAGTTTTAGACTCAGATAAATTATCAGTAATCGATTTTTGGGCAGAATGGTGCGGACCATGCCGGGCTATCGGACCAGTTATTGAAGAGTTGTCAAAAGAATATGACGGCACAGTGAACGTTGGTAAAGTAAACGTTGACCACAACCCTCAGATTTCTACTAATTACGGAATCACCAGCATACCTGCTATTCTTTTTGTAAAAGGCGGTGTAGTGGTTGATAAATTAGTGGGCGCTCAACCAAAGGCCAACTTTGTAAAGAAAATTGAAGCACTTAAATAGAAGTTATCTGACCAATAAAAAAACCGAAGCTCATTACTTCGGTTTTTTTTGTTGCATATTATTTCAGGTGAGGCTAACAATACAGACCTCCGGCTCTGCCAATTAATCAACTTCCGTGCAAATTTTTATCTTTATCAAAGCTGTTAGGGCAGAAGGGAAAAAAGACACAGGCATGGTTTAAGGCTAGGATAACTACTTTTTTTATATGTACTTTTTGGATAAATCATTCTTGTATATAGCGGCCCTACCCCATCAGCAAACCTGCAATAGTGGCCGACAAATAAGAGGCAAGTGTACCACACAGCAATGCCCTCATCCCAAGCCTGGCAAGATCGGCTCTTCTTTCAGGCACCAATGCCCCGATACCACCAATCTGCATGCCCACGGAACTAAAATTTGCAAAACCACAGATTGCAAAACTTACAATCAACAAAGCTTTTTCGGAAATCACACTTTGGTAACCTTTTACCAACACGCCCTGTGCATTGGGCACCATGGTTTGTGTAAGATCACTGAAAGCAACAAATTCATTGATGCTTAATTTTTTACCCAACATGGTGGCCACGCTGGAAACATCCGCAGAAGGTACACCCATTGCCCATGCCATAGGCGAAAATATTTTGCCAAATATCCAGTCGAGTGTCAGGCTAAAATTCAGGTGAAACAACATACCAAATTTCATCAGCAGGAAATTGATTAAGGCAATCAATCCCAAAAAGCCAATCAGCATGGCAATCACATTCATCGAAATTTTCATACCATCACCAGCACCATGCGATACTGCATCAATCACATTGGTATAGGGTGATTTTACTTCCAGTTTCACCCTGCCCATGGTTTCACTTTCCTCTGTTTCTGGCCACACAATTTTGGAGATCACCAATGCTGCCGGTGCGGCCATTAAACTTGCTGCCAGCAGGTATTCTGCCTTGGCTCCAAAACTTACATATACTACCAGAATACCACCAGCAATACAGGCAAGACTTCCACTCATACTTGCCAGCAATTCACTCATGGTCATCCCTTTTAGATAAGGCCTGATCATTACCTGGGCTTCAACTTGTCCTACAAAAGCACTCGCAACATTACTCAAAGCTTCTGCCCCGCTTACCCGCATTACCCAATTCATTGCCCTGGCCACGATAGAGACAATTCTTTGCATCACCCCAAAATGATAAAATATAGCCACCAATACACAAACCAAAATGATGGTAGCCAATACACTAAAGCCAAAAATAAATACCCCGGGTGTTCTGTAAGGAACAGATCCTCCGGCCGAGTTGTCCGCCATCAAACCGCCATACACAAACGAAGCCCCTTCTTTAGCAAAGGCTTCTATATGAGTAATGATACTTCCTATTTTTTGAAAAAATGATTTTACGAAAGACACTTTTAAAATCAATAATGCGATTACGATCTGAAGTAAAATTCCACTTCCTACCAGGCGGTAGTTGATCTTTTTCTTGTTGTTAGATACCAACCAGGCAATACCTAAAATTAACACTACTCCTATAAGTCCCTGAAATCGATGCATATGCAAAAATGATTGTTTTAGTTGTGAAAGGTATACAATTAATCAATTCAAGATTGAAGCAATAATAGACTGGTTAAAATAAACAACCGGATCATTGGAATGTTATTTTAATATAAACGGTTAACCAAATGAAAAATCATTGTATTGGGTAAACGCGGAGACAATAATAAGCTGTATTGATTTAAATTGCAGCATCATTTAATCCGAAAACTTTTCTTTTATCAACTATCCTAATTAGTAACTACGCTTCAATGACAAAAAAATATTTATTTTCCGCCCTGATGATTATCACGTTGAAAATAGCGCAGGCTCAAACAGTGTCCCCGGTTTTGATCAACATGAAGCAGTTGTCTGATATCGGGTTAACGCTTCCTTCAACAAAGAAGCCATGTGAAACCTGTTACGAAAAGGAGAAAGATGGCGGCTGGAAGGAGCTGAAAGACATGCCCGTTCCAAAAGACGCCATTGTGAAAAAACAAATCATCTCCGTACTTAAACCTCTTACCACAAACCTACCCCTGTCGGCATCGCCCTCCCCCAATCGCACATTTTTGGGTCATGTCGATGCAGGGAAATCGATTCCACCAGACACCCATGGCGCTGTTGGCCCCAATCATGTGGTGACTGCTACCAATGACTTTTTAATTGTACATACCAAAACCGGAACCGTTTTAACCACGGTTGCCATCAACACATTTTCAGGCGTGTCCAGTACCTGCGACCCTTACATCCAGTATGATCCCGAATCGCAGCGCTTTTTTTATGTAGCCATCGACTGCGCCGGACAAAACAACAACCAAATGGCTATCCTGGTTTCTGCAACAAGCGATCCGTCCGGCAACTGGTTCAGGTATATTTTTACGCCCAATTTACCCAATGGTGCATTTTTTTTAGACCATCCCTATCTTGGATTTGACAGCAGATGGCTGGTTGTTTCCGGAAGGAAATTCCCCGATGCTACCAGTTTTACAGGCCCTGTGCTTTTTGTTTTTGACAAAGCCAATTTAACCGGTAATGGTACCCTTGCGTTTGGTACCAACGCCCAAGCCATAGAAAAAACGGCCTCCGACGGAGATTCGCCTTTGCCTGTAACGGCTTACGGTAGTAACCCAAATCCCAATACCTTTTATGTGTTGCAAAACTGGAATTCCAACAGCTCCACCATCAGGTTATCTACCATTACCGGAAATATCCCGAATGCTACCTGGAATACTACTGCGGCTGTGTTTTCCTCTGGCGGCAGTGCTTACAATTCTTCGCCAGGTGATATAGCAGAACAGGTGGGCGAAGCCAGAAAACTTGCCACCAACGATGCAAGAATCAGTTCAGGCGTACTGGTAAATGGTAAGATATGGTGTGCACAACACATCGGAATTACTGATAACAATGTGGCCGTGCAATGGTGGCAGTTGAATGCTGCCCCGGGTACCAACTTTGGAAACATATTACAACGTGGCAGAATCGGCGATGGAATCCCCAACAACTACCGCTGGTTTCCCAGCATCGCAGTCAACAGCAGCGAAGATGTGATCATTGGCTATACCGTATCCACCAATATTTCCAATGTAAGTTCAGCCTACAGCTTTAGAACAAAGCAAACATCTGCAAATACCACGCTGGAAGAAAATATTTATAAAGTAGGATTAAGCACTTATTACAAAACATTTGGCGGCACAAGAGCCAGGTGGGGCGATTACAGCCATAGTGCAATTGACCCAGTAGATGAATCCCTTTGGACCGTACAGGAATATGCGGATCAGCGCATCGGCAGCGGTGATAATAACTCCAGGTTTGGGGTTTGGTGGGCACAGGTTGCTCCCGTTTCATCACTTGAACAGAGAGACGCCGGAATAGGCGCAATCATTGACCCGGTTGCAGGACTTTTATGCAACCCGGCGATCATAGCATCTATCACCATCCGTAACAGTGGAAGAGATACATTAAAAACTGTGTCCGTTGGCATGCTGCTGGATGGTTTGCCAATCGGGAATATCACCACTTTAACAGATCTGACTCTGACAACTTTTTCCACTTCAAAAACAATTAAAATTACGCCAGGTTTTGCAGCCACTCCCGGACCGCATACCCTAAAGGTGTACACGAAAGACCCCAATGGAAATTTAGACCTTAAAACCAGCAATGATACCGCTACGGTTGTATTTTCCATTGCAGGTGAACTTACACTGCCTTACACGGAAAGTTTTGAAGCCACTGTTTTCCCGCCAACCAATGGCTCTGCGGTTATCAACGAAAATGCAGGTAGTATTACATGGGCAAGAACGGTGAACGCCGGCAACCCCGGCAACGCAAGTATTGTGATGAGTGGATTTAATTACAGCAATATTGGACAAAGGGATATTTTCCGCACGCCGGTGATAAACGCCGCTATACTGGATTCGCTGGCAGTAAGTTTTAACGTAGCCTACAAGGAATTTGCCGGCAGTTCCGACTCATTGCTGTTGGTGTACTCACAAGATTGTGGCGCTACCTGGCTCCATGCCGGCTATGCCAAAGGCGGTGCAGGCCTTAGTACCTCAGCCGGTACCACCACCCTCGGCTTTGTACCAACAGCAGCAGAATGGCGTACAGAAAAATTTGTGTTAAAAGATCTCTGTAGAAACAACCTGCAAAAAATCATGATTGGTTTTCAATCTTACAACGATCATGGAAACAACATTTATGTAGATGGCATCCAGATTACCGGGTTTGAAAGTGCACAACGCAACATTGTTTTGAACACAATCGACGGTCCTTCCATCGCACTGTGCAACAATAGTTTAACCCCTGCCGTTAGTTTCAACAATGCAGGCAACGATACGATCCGTTCTTTGAAAATCAATTACCAGATTGATGGCGGTATCATTACTACTTTTAACTGGAATGGCAGTTTGCCAAAATGTAGTTCAATGTCTCAAACGCTCAGTAGCGCTGTTTCTACAATTGGAACACATATTCTCAAAGTGTTTACAACAGACCCAAATGGATTGACTGACCAGTCAATGTCAAATGATACACTCACGAGAATATTTACAATTTACAACACTACCCCATTGCCAACGCCGGTGGTGGAAGGGTTTGAAACGGCCCCGATTCCCGCCATCAACTGGGGCATACAAAATTTAGACGGCTTAAAAACATGGGAACGTAGTACGGATGCTGCCAGAACCGGCACCGCTTCTTTGTGGATCAACAATCCTGCGGCTGGCATTGCCACCAACGCAACAGATAATTTTGTGTCACCCATTGTTGCCAACAATGCCGGTATTGACTCGATGTTTGTTTCATGGGATTATGCCTATCAAGCCGCTGCAGCTTTTCCCGGTTCAAGTTTATTGCCACAGGATACACTGGAAATCTTTGTTACACAGGATTGTGGTATTAGTTTTACAAGTGTTTGGAAAAAGTGGGGAACCGATTTGCAAACCGTGACCGCACCCGCAAATTCTGTAGCACCTTTATTCACACCAAATACGGCAAACGAATGGAAGAGTGCCAGGGTGTATTTAACTCCTGCTGTGGGCAGGAACACTTTTCAGGTTTATTTTTCTTCGAAAAGCAACAAACAAAATAATTTGTGGATAGACAATGTGAACATCAGCTCCAAAACATTACCACAGCGGTTAAAAAATCAGGGGTATTTAATTTATCCGAATCCCTTCCAAAGTAGCTTTTTGGTGCACCATTTTCAGCCGCCCGTTAAGTTGCAGGCTTTGCAAATATTTAATTCGGCAGGACAATTGGTTTGGGATAAACGTTTCAATAGTAATGCAACCACTGAAACAATCATCAACCTCAGCAATCTTTCAAGAGGCGTTTATATTTTAAAAATGATTTATTCAGACAAGACAATCGTTGAGAGAATAGTAAAACAATAGGAACTAATTGCTGACTATGGATTCTACATCAATGTCGTTTACCGAAACGGTTTAAGTGGTGGGTGTTAATAACCATCACTTGTAAGTGAACGACTTCCTAATGAACATTGGATAAATTAATGAACATTTTTTTCTATGACCCAGACAGAAGTTTTTCATCCGATAGCTATCGGATTAAAGTGCATTGGCGTCGCACTCTTGAACTTTTAATCTTTATGGAGCGAATTAAATGTCAGCAATTTATCCCCTGCCCATTATAAGCCCGGAAGAACTTCCTTTAATCAGTAAAAAAGGAATTTGAAACTGATAAGAGCTGCAAGTTAAATCTGCATTTAAAAGCCCGAGCGGCCTGAATTTGAGTAGCCGTGTGTAAAACCCATGGATACGCATCAAATTTTTCAACAATTCCAAAGGGGTTGAATATAAAATGCCCCGTTGGAATTATCGAAAAAAAATATGTCATCCCCAGGTTTTACCAACTGGAGCAGGTCTGTTCGGATTGTAGGTGCATGAATGAGATTGGAAAAGGGAAGAAACAGGACGGATTCCGGCGTCTGTGGGACGTCGCATTCTTTTACATTTTATCAATGATGAGCAAAATGCTACGTTACTTATATATCCCTAACTATATGTAAGTTCATCCTACAAATGTCAAAAAGAGCTATGCAACATTTAATACCAAAACTTTGTTTCTATAAAAGAAACATGAGGTTGAAGAGTTTAGTTCCCCTTTAGGGGTTAGGGGCTTTTTTGTTACACACACCTCCGTTAACTTTGCAAAAATATTTAGGTATGAGTACTTCCATAGACAGTTTAATCAATTACACCACCGATACCGACCTTAAAAAAATAGCCGAAAAAGTAAAACAGCAAATCAGGATCACTGATGAAGAAGGCATGCAGTTGTTTGAAAAAGGAAGCCTTGCATTTGTAGGCTCTCTGGCCAATTATATCCGTGAATTGAAACATGGCGGCACCACCTACTTCAACCGCAATTTTCACATCGAACCCACCAATGTTTGCGTGTTCAGTTGCAAATTTTGTTCCTACTCCCGCCTTTATGCCAACAAAGAAGAAGGCTGGGAACTAAGCATTGATCAAATGCTGGACATTGTAAAAAGCTATGATGGCAAACCCATTACAGAAGTACACATTGTAGGCGGTGTTCATCCAAAAATGAATATGGCTTATTTTATAGAGCTGATGCAAAAGATAAAAGCACACCGGCCTTCTCTGCATGTAAAAGCCTTTACGGCTGTAGAACTGGATTATATGTTTCGCAAAGCAAAACTAACTACGGAGGAAGGCATGAAACAATTGCATGAAGCCGGGCTGGATAGTTTACCGGGAGGTGGTGCCGAAATTTTTGCGCCCGAAATAAGGGAACAAATTGCCGGTGATAAAGTAGATGGCACAGGCTGGTTACGCATACATGAAGTGGCGCACAATCTTGGCATGCACACCAATGCAACCATGCTGTATGGCAACATTGAAAAATACGAACACCGCATCGATCATATGAGACGGTTGAGAGAACTGCAGGATAAAACCGGTGGTTTCAACACCTTTATACCATTAAAATTCAGGAACCATGACAATGAAATGAGTTATGTGCCCGAATCTACTACGGTAGAAGATATGCGGGTATATGCCATCGCAAGAATTTACCTGGACAATTTCCCTCACCTGAAGGCTTACTGGCCAATGCTTGGCCGTGAAAATGCACAGCTTAGTTTGTCGTTTGGCGTAAATGATATTGATGGCACCATCGATGACTCTACCAAAATTTACAGCATGGCCGGCAGCGAAGAGCAGAACCCTGCCATGAGTACTGAAGAATTGGTAACATTGATTAAACAAGTAAAACGCCGCCCCATTGAGCGGGACACCTTATACAATGTGGTAACAGATTTTAGCAACGTAGATTTTACAGATAAAGCCTTTGATGCCAAATTGAATTAATGTTACCCATGCAAAATAAACTGGACGTTATCATCATCGGCGGTGGACCAATCGGCCTCGCTTGTGCATTGGAAGCAAAGCAAAAAGGATTGACTTATGTGGTGCTTGAAAAGGGATGCCTGGTAAATTCACTCTACAATTATCCTGCTAATATGACCTTTTTTTCCACCTCGGAAAAACTGGAAATTGGTGGCGTTCCATTTGTTAGCAATAATATAAAGCCCACCCGGAATGAAGCACTGGAATATTACCGGAGAGTCACCATCTCTGCAGCGCTTGATGTAAGATTATTTGAGGCAGTAAAAACCATTACGAGACTGGGAGAAGATTTTGAAATTAGCACCTCAAAAGGCAATTATACCGCCGCCAACCTTATCATTGCCACGGGCTTTTATGACCTTCCCTTTTTGCTAAATGTGCCCGGTGAAAGCCTCCCGAAAGTGACTCACTATTATGACGAGCCGCACTTTTATGCCTTTCAAAAAGTATTGGTAGTGGGTTCAAGCAATTCTGCTGTGGATGCAGCTTTGGAAACCTATCGCAAAGGCGCAACCGTTACGATGGTGATCAGGGATAAGCAGATAGGTGAACGGGTAAAGTACTGGGTAAGACCGGATATTATCAACCGCATCAGCGAAGGCTCCATTAAAGCATACTTCAATTCTACAATTGCGTCCATTCGTGAGCAAGAAGTCGACATCAATACGCCAGATGGATTGATAACCATAGAAAATGATTGGGTACTTGCAATGACTGGTTATCAACCCAATTTGTCATTTGTGGAGAAGGCGGGCATTGCACTTTCAGCCGATGAAATCCGCAAGCCTGTGTACAACAGCGATACACACGAAACAAACGTAAAAGGAATTTACATGGCAGGTGTTATTTGTGGAGGTATGGATACACACAGCCTGTTTATAGAAAACTCAAGAGAACATGCGGTGAAAATTATTGGGAACATTTTGGAAAATGAAACTAATATTAAGAGGGGTTTGAATGGTGAATTGTCAAATGTGAAATATTGAACATTCTCAACCAACAGATCGTAAGTTGATAAAGTTAAAAAGGCAAGAAATAAACTATCATTTTAAGATGAGGTATTGAGGTGCTCAATTAAATAATTTACCACAAAAGTAGCATTGACTGCATTTAAACTGACCATGCGGTTGCTTAAGACTGGCTTAAGAAATTCGAAGATTAAAATATATATAATTCCTGGAAGACATCAGCATCGATCCTTATAAATACACACAAAACTCGTTCCATCGCTACTTTTGGCACCACGATACATACCGGAACTGTTAAACAGCAAGGCGAGGTTTCCCATGGCGTCCACTCCAATCATGCCACCTTCCCCGTCTATTTTTGGAAGCTTGCTGTTTACCACTACGTTCATCGCTTCACTTAAATCAAGTTCCTTGTATTCCATCAGGCAACTAACATCGTAGGCGGCCACTGCTTTTATAAACGGCTCACCGTGACCGGTACAACTGATGGCACAGGTTTTATTATTGGCGTAGGTACCAATGCCGATTAGTGGCGTATCGCCTATGCGGCCATAATTCTTGTTCGTCATTCCACCTGTGCTGGTGGCGGCAGCTATATTTCCATTTGCATCACAGGCCACGGCCCCCACTGTTCCAAATTTTTTTTCCTTTATTTTGGTAGATGAATGATCCAATGCATAGGCATCGCCATCTTTCATCTGCAGCCATTGGTTGTGGCGGAAGTCCGAGAAAAAATAAGCATCTGGTTCCAATGTAAACCCTTGTTGTTTGGCGAAATCATTGGCACCTTTTCCACTTAACAAAACATGGTCGCTGTTACGCATAACAGCCTCGGCTAATACTATTGGGTTTTTTATATTTTTAACCCCAGCAACAGCACCAGCAAATAAATGCTTTCCTTCCATAATCGCAGCATCCATTTCATGGGTACCTTCTTTGGTAAACACAGCGCCACGCCCGGCATTGAATAAAATATTGTCTTCTAAAATTATAACCGCAGCCTTTACAGCATCCGTTGCCGAACCACCGCTTTCCAATACCGAATAGCCTCCTTCCAACGCCGCTTCTAAACCCTGCAGGTAGGCTCTCTCCATTTCAACGGTCATTGCTGCTTTTAAAATGGTTCCTGCGCCACCATGTATTGCCAATGAAATTTTTTGCATATTGTTGTTTGATTTTGGTGATAAGGTAGAAACGGTTTCGTGTAGGATGCCCGTGGCCTGTTTCTACAAAGGTTCAATTATTTTATTTACAATCATCGCTTCTTCAATCCGGTTCATACAGGCATGGTCGCCCCGGTAACAGGGCTTGTTGCCAAATACGGAACAGGGCCTGCATTCAAGATCTATCTGAACAATATTTGTGGCATCCTGCGCCCATCCATAAAATCCGGCAAACGGATGTGTGGCGCCCCAGATACTTATCACCGGTACCTTGAATAAAGATGCCAGGTGCATATTTGCAGAATCCATACTCACCATCTTATCTACATTG
>JBBQQP010000084.1:0-10889 GCA_038215675.1 Chitinophagales bacterium
CATCTGCAGCAACGATTGCCCTTTTTTCCAACGAATTGCAGGTAACGAAAAATACACCGCCATCCTTTTTGGTGCATGCCGGCGATGATGGCTCAGTACCGGTTGAAAACAGCATTCGCTTTTACCAGGCCTGTATAAAAAATAAAGTGCCGGTAGAAATGCATTTGTATCCCAAAGGTGGCCATGGGTTTGGGTTGAATAATAAAACTACTGATGATAACTGGCTCGAGCGTTTGAAGAACTGGATGAACCGGTTGTGATATTTTTAAATAACGGAATTTATGTGGGTGTAACAATCACGGAAAATGTACATTTGAAACTCAATTACATTCATTTAACTCAACACAAAAAATCAATGAAACACCTATCTAAAATCGTCCTGTTCTTTCCATTACTGCTGTTATCATTTGCCAACCCTCCTAAAAAAATAAAGGTCGTGTTCTTTGGTGACTCCATTACCCAGGCTGGTGTGCAACCCAACGGTTATATTGTAAAACTGGATAGTATGATTAAGCAACTGCATTTACCTGATTTGATTGAATTGGCAGGCGCAGGTATCGGCGGCAACAAAGTATATGATCTCTATTTAAGAATGGAAGAGGATGTACTGGCTAAGAATCCGGATATAGTAATCATTTATGTAGGCATCAATGATGTGTGGCACAAGGCAAGTTCCGGCACTGGCACGGATGCTGATAAGTTTGAAAAGTTTTATCGGGCCATCATCAAAAAATTACAGGATAAAAATATCAAAGTGGTGGTATGTACCCCATCAGTAATTGGCGAAAGAAATGATAACTCCAACCAGCAGGATGGCGACCTGAATAACTACAGCAATATCATCCGCAGGATAGCAAAGGATCTTGCTTTACCGGTAATCGATTTGCGCAATGCATTTGGCGATTATCTGAAAGTGAACAATCCGGCCAATGCCGAAAAAGGTATTTTAACTTCTGATCGGGTACACCTGAATGAGAAAGGGAATTTGTTGGTGGCTGCACAAATGTGGAAGGTGATACAGCAACTGATAAAGTAAAAGAGGCAGACTTTAGTTTAATAATGTTAAATCAAGTGTGAATGGTTAACGGTGAATGGCCAGTTGTCAATATTTCACCTTTGACCATTCACTACTCAAAGATCGATTCCACTTTCTGTTGAATGTTGAAATTCATTTTTTGAATCCAAATTATAATCAGTCATTTCTTATGCTGTTAATTCAATAAACTCCGGATCATTACTAATAAAAGCAAAATCACTGTCATTGCGGGCATAAGCCGCGGATCGTACTTTTTTCTCCAGGGCTAATTTTAAGAAGGATATTGCTTTTTCTGCATTCCCGCAAAGCGCTTCTGTACCTGCAAGTACATACTCATCATCGGCAGGGCCTGGTGTCATTACAGCTACTTTTTCTACCTGAATCTTGTACTGTTCATCGTTGCCTAGTCTACTGTAACATGCACCCATTGATGCCTCCGCATAACGATCTTCCGGGTCTTTAGTAATACAATATTTAAATAAAGACAAGGCTTCTTCCTGAAAAGCGGGGCCAGACCCGGAAAGCAAATAGCCCAGTATACGGTGCGCATTCAAATCAGTGCCATCCAATTCAACTGCTTTACGGGATGCTGTAACAGCTTTTTCCCTTTGCCACAAATCGTCGTAGAGGCTACCCAGAAGGCAATAAATGTAAGCAACAGACGGGCTTGACAGTAAGGCATTTTCAAGCTCTGAAACTGCTGTTTGCAGGTCGCCTTTTTCTGTGTATATTTTTACGAGGTTGTACCACGCATCTTTATAGGCTGCATTTAAGCCAATGGCTTTTTTGTATAGTGCAATGGCGTTATCGGATTCTTGCAGGGCTTCTTTAATAAGGCCTGCACTATAATAATGTCCTTCATTTTTCGGATCCAGCGAAATCAGTTTTTCATAAGCTGCATCAGCCTGCTCATACTCTTTTTTGTCGAAACAAATGGCGCCTATCCCTATCAATGCAAGATCATAATCAGGCTTTAATACCAATGCTTTTTTATAGTTTTCCAGCGCTGCATCCGCCTGCTGCAACTGCTCTTCTGTATAGCCGATGTTATAGTAATTTTGTTCGTTGTCCGGTTCTAAATCAATCAATTTTTGGTACATTTCCTTTGCCGCTTCATATTGTTTTTTATCCAGGTAAATCAATGCTATTCTTACCAGTGCGTCTTTATAATCCGGCTTTAAGGTCAAAGCTTTTTCATAATTTTCTTTTGCAGAATCCCACTCATTCAGCCCCTCATTGATCAGTGCCAGGCTATAATAATTTTTCTCATCTTCTGCATTTATATCAACCAGTTTTATGTAAATATCTTTTGCTTTTAGGTATTCTTTTTTATCGTAATAAATGGCGGATACTGCAATAAGCGCTTTTTCATAATGCTGGTTCAGGCCAATCGCTTTTTTGTAATGCTCCAGCGCCACATCTATGTAATTCAGCTTCTCTTCTGTATAGCCTAAATTGTAATGATTTTGTTCATCGTCTGGTTCCAGGGTAATTAGTTTTTGGTATATACCCTTTGCCGCTTCAAATTGTTTTTCATCCAGGTAAATCAATGCTATTCTTACCAGTGCATTTTTATAATCCGGCTTTAAGGTCAAAGCTTTTTCATAATTTTCTTTTGCAGTATCCCACTCATTCAGCCCCTCATTGATCAGTGCCAGGCTGTAATAATTTTTCTCATCTTCTGCATTTACATCAACCAGTTTTATATAAATATCTTTTGCTTTTTGGTACTCTTTTTTAGCGTAATAAATGGCGGATGCTGCAACAAGCGCTTTTTCATAATGCTGGTTCAGGCCAATCGCTTTATTGTAATTCTCCAGCGCCGCATCTAAGTAATTTAGCTTCTCTTCCGTATAGCCTAAATTGTAATGATTTTGTTCATCGTCTGGTTCCAGGGTAATTAGTTTTTGGTATATATTCTTTGCCGTTACATATTGTTTTTCATCCAGGTAAATGAATGCTATTCTTACCAGCGCATCTTTATAATCCGGCTTTAAGGTCAAAGCTTTTTCATAATTTTTCTTTGCATTATCCCATTCATTCAGCCCCTCATTAATCAGTGCGAGGCTATAATAATTTTGTTCATTGTCGGCATCTAAAGCAACCAGTTTTATATAAATATCTTTTGCTTTTTGATAGTCTTTTTTATAAAAGTAAATGGCGGATGCTGCGATGAGCGCTTTTTCATAATGCTGGTTCAGGCCAATCGCTTTATTGTAATGCTCCAGCGCCATATCTATGTAATTCAACTTTTCTTCTGTATAGCCTAAATTATAATGATTTTGTTCATCGTCTGGTTCCAGGGTAATTAGTTTTTGGTATATTCCCTTTGCCGCTTCATATTGTTTTTCATCCAGGTAAATCAATGCTATTCTTACCAGTGCATTTTTATAATCCGGCTTTATCACTAATGCCTTATTGTAATTTGTTATAGCAGCATCCAGGTTTCCGAGCCTTTCTTCTATCAATCCAATATCATGATAGTTTGTTACATTTTCAGGATTAATACCAATGAGCTTTGTATAAATTTCCCGGGCCTCGCTATACGCTCTCCTGTCAAAATGTAGCGCAGCTATTTTTATTAGTGCAAGCTCGTGTACAGGGTTTAGGTCCAATACTTTTTCGTAATTTTCTTTTGCAGCCTCCTGGTTTTTCAACCCTTCTTCTACCAACCCCATACCATAGTAATATTTTTCATTGCTAGTATCTATTGCAATCAGCTTCCTGTAAATGTTGCCCGACTTTTCATACTCCCTTTTATAATACCGGACTTCTGCAGTGCGAAAAAGGTAAGTTTCATCATCTGGGTTTAACTGCAATGCCATTGAATAGTTATCCAATGCAGCATTCCAGTTTTCAAGGCATTCTTCAATGAGCCCTCTGTCGCTGTAATTAACTACACTTCCCGGGTTTATTTCGATGAGCTTGTCGTAAATATCTTTTGCTTTTTTGTAGTCCTTTGCCTTGTAATAAATGGCTGCCAGCCTTATATTGGGACTTTCAAAATCAGGTTTGATTGCGATGGCATTGCTATAATATCTGATAGCTTCATCAGAGTTATCCTGACTTTCGGCAATCAATCCTAAATTATGCGCCGCATAATAAAATCCGGTGTCGATATTCAATGCCTTTTCATAATTGACCTGCGCATTGGTGTATTCCTGTTTGGAATAGTACACATTGCCTATATCGTTAAAAATTACTGCAGAGGAAGGATTAATCTCAACATACCGGTTATAGTAACTGATGGCAGCGTCTTTATCGCCCATATTTTCTGCCACCAAACCAAGGTTGCGGTAAGGGTAATCCACTTCCGGATTGAGATCAACTGTTTTCTGGTAATTAATCTTTGCATTGATAAAATCTTTTTTTGCAAAATACTTGTTGCCGATCTCAGTGTAAACACCGGCATTTTTTATGGTTATGTTGAATTCACTAAAAAATTCTACGGCATCATCCAGTTTATTCTCACGGTCGAAGTTGTCAATTAAATAGACCATGGCATTGTAATCATCCGGATCTAATGACAATATTTTTTTCAGGTCAGCACTTGACTGTTCAATGTCGTTCAGGTAAAACCAGGCATCCGACCGTATTTTATAAGTCACTATTAAAAAGGCTGTATTTTCTTTATCAGATTTGTCAATGGCTTTGTTAAACCACTCAATGGCATTGGCATAATCTTTAATTACAAAATAGGCATCGCCTAATTTTTTATACAATTCAATTACCTCTGTGTTTTCAGTAACCGATGCAATACCAGGTACCGACGCCTCTGCCGTGCTTGTGTGTATCCTTGTAAGTTCTATCAGGTTGGTATGCGTCAGCTGCGGATCAACAATAATGTGCCCTCTTTCTTTATCTTCAATTTTCTTTAATAGCTCATCGATCGTTTCCTGCGATTTATCGTCCGTTGTTTTTCCAAGGCGGTCTGCTTTAGCATCTAATATTGGTTTGATAAAACAGTCGTGCGTTATTTCGTATATCAAACCGCCGGATGTGCTGAAATCTTTTTTTAATATCCTTGCATCCACCAGTTTACCCAATACATATTTATTAACAGGGTATTTTTCATCCCCGGCAATCAATGCCTCATGAATCGGTATGCGCCTGTTGTCGGAGATCATTTTTAATTCTATCAGGTTGCGTGCATTTTCTTTTTCTGCTTCTGTAGCGGGCAAATTTTGTATGCACTCCAGGTAATAGCCGTTGATGATTTTTTGCGGTTCTTCCAGTTCTGTCTTTTCAATTATTTTATCCGCATCTCCCGGAAGGATTTTTTGTTCAATGTGAGAACAGATGATCTGTAAACTAAAAGGTTCAATGCGCTGTTCTTCAAAATTATTTTCCGGATCGTTTACCTGTGCTGACAGTTCATGAAATATAAATTCTTTTGTTTCGGCAGTTATCGTAAATGGTACACTTTCAAAATTGCCCTCCTGCTGTGAAGGTTTGTCAATGGCATCAAAGGCGTTTTGTTTATTCAGCGGTAATAACTCATAGGAGTTCTGTAAAATCTGCGGACTTGCTTTTTTAAGCCGGGTGATGAGATGCATTTTATCAGACCGGATAGAAAAAATTAGCTTTACCGGCAGGGGCGAATACAACACTTTCAATTTTTCAGCAGTTATCATATCTTTTTGCCTGCTGATGATTTCCTGGAATGCGGTCGGAATAAACTGGCCGATAACAGGGTGCAGTTGCTGTACAAGTACATCAATTTGAGAATCAGGGTACGTAAACAATTCCTCTGCCTGGTCAAATACCAGCAACAGTGCCTGGTGTTTATTTTCAATCAACTGGCGATATTGAAAATGCTTCAGCGCATACCATAAAGTGGATGTAACAGGCACATCCGTTACGGGTAAAAAGTCACTCCCGGTTTGCAACTGCCCATGAACGATTGTGCTGACTTCTTTCTGCAGGTCCTTATTTTTTTCGTATGGCTTTGGCAGTACATTGATGACAATATAAGGTTCCGGGCCGCCTTCATTTCCCGGGTTTCTTTTTTGCAGCCGCGGCAGTAATCCTGCCTGTATGATGGAAGATTTGCCGGTACCGGATTTACCAAATAAAAGGGTAGTGGCATTCACTACCACGGAGGTAGTTAGGTTAGTAATATCTTCTTCCCTGCCAAAGAAAATAGATTCGTCTTCGAGCAAAAATGATTTGGTACCCGGGTATCTGTATTTCTTTTCCATTTAATTTATTTACAGGTATATGTTTTTATGGATTGCAAATTTCCCCGTTTTTATACAATACAGGAATGTTAAAAAAAGGACGTGTCTGAAGATCGTCACTGTGCTTTATCGCAAGTGTGCCATTTTTAAATGCGTACTCAATGTTTTTCTTATCTTCTATAAATCCCTTAAAAAATCCTTTTGTAAAAGTCATACTTACCTCTTCATCAACAGCCTGGCTCATACCAACGCAATAAGGTATCACTTCAGAAATTTCCTTTGCCTGCTCCGCTGAATTGCAGGCAGAAAAAACAATACAGTTTATCTGCTTGTGTACATTTACCAGGTGCTTTATAATATCTATCAAATCACTCAAAGGAAGCTTGATCGGCGAATTGACGTCATCTGAAAGTATCAGCTCTCCATTTGGTGTACCATGACAGGTGATGTAGATAAGACTGGGGAAATCTTTATTGACGGCATCCATTATATCAACAGATTTCACCCTGAATAAGGGATCCAATAGTTCATAATATTCTTTTTTCAGTGCCTTTTGTATTTCATAATATTCTTCTCCAATCCTTAGTACCAGTTTACCTACCGGTGATGCGCCTAAAAATAAAATCCGATACTTATCAACCCTATTTTGTGGCCCGGCTGCAGCTGCTCCCTGCAAGGGTTTAATGTCTGATAAAATGCCTTTGGTCCTGCAGGCATTATATAGCTTTTCAATAAAGTCCTGCTCATTTTCCGGAGAGAACTTCATCTTAAAACTTGTTTTATAGTAATTAATTTTTGAAGAAAAAACTTCGTCTGTAATTTCATAATTGAAGATGGCATTCCTGGTAAACTGCTGGTTGTTTGACCTGAATTTATTCAGCAGAAAAAAAATCAATTTTAAATACCACTTATCATAACTAAAGCCAAGAAATAAAAAACTGTTGGCTTCTATAATGTGCTTGCGGAAATTTGGGAAAACCGTATCCTGGAAAATCTTGTTTAGAAAATTAAAAAAATTATCGAAGGTAAAAATCATGTCCATCGGGCTGTCGTAATGCCCCGCCAGGTTGTAAATCAAGGTGTTTGTTTTGGAAGTTTCAGACGGGGCGTCTTCAAAGCCTTCGCTTTTGTACCTGCGGAATGTGTTCGGCTTATTTATGTGCTCATAGGCCTTTACGATGAGGTCGTCTGGTGATAGCGAAATGATGCTTGTAAAAGGTATCCTGGCTAATTTTTCATAAGATGCTGTCAGCTTTTGTTCTTTATAAAACTCGCTCAGATTATACAGCATGTCAAAGCTTTCGTTAAAGTCATCGTACTGCAAAAAGCCATCTTCGCTGAAATAGTTGCCCTTAGACTTTTCGGGAAATTTTTTTTTGGCAAAAAAATCGTGTATGCTTTCTTTAAAATCTGCTTCCACAGCATCTATATTAATAAACTCAGGGCCCAGCACCAACACACATTTCAGGTTACTGCCAAGCTGGTTTACGAGACTGTTAAAATCTTTTTCTTCCATACATTTATTTTATGATAACTGTTGCTGCCTGTAATAATTCACCGGAGAAATCTTCATCTCCCTTTACTGTTTTGATGGTATCATCCTGCCGGATGCGGAAGCTCTCTGCTCCGGTGTCGGGGTCTTTCACATAAAAGATACGGAATGCTTTTACCCCCAACGTTAGATAAGTATCACCTGCATACACTGCACTGTCATTGTCTGTATTTCCTGTTCGAAGGCCGGCATCAACATCCCCCATTTGTGCTGCCCCGCCTTTAATGCCGGTGTCTGTCGATTTGGTATTAACATATTCAATTGAATATTTGCGGCATTTTAAAATGTCTGTGATTACATACAATTGGTTATTCTGCAACAACTCTGTGTAGGTAGGGCTTATCTTATTTACCTGTGCCGTGTTAATGTATGCATCCAGCTTAAATTCATTTACGTTGTTCTTTTTTGCCTCCAGCATATTGATCTTAACCGATTTGTTTTTTTGCAGGTTAAAAGAAGCTGATAAATGCAGAAAGTTCAACAGCCCTTCCAGTAAGCTAAGATGACTGTCAACCGCCACTTCCATGGTGATTGCTTTATTGAGATCCGACGACAGGTTATAGTCATTAGAAATCAGGGGCAGCGCCACTTCACTTTTTATAAACAAATCGCTGATGGTTACGCCTGTAATATTGGCCTCCCCTTTATCTTTAAAACTGAGCAATCCCAGCGGCTGCACCTGGTCTGATGGCATGCTTAAAAGGCAATAACCTGAAATATTTTCTGTACCCATGATTGAAATTTAATTGAAGTTTTTAAATGGCAATTTTTGATTTAGATAATAGTTTTGTGGAAATCAGGGGAAGTAGCAATTTGGAAAATACGAATCTTGAAATTAACCTTTTACCAAAACATATGCAAAATATTTATTGGCCGTTTTTCTTGTATGGAATATTTGATGCTGATATTTTTAGCCTTGCTGATAACATTGATTCACAAAAAAAGGTGCTTAAACTAGCCTGACCTAAATTTTAGCGAATCTTATCTTTCTTCGATGGCACTTTATTTTTACTACAAAGGATGGGTAATCTGATGGAACAGAAAATAAGCAATCACCAACGGAATTTGCGGATCAGTACCTGTTGAGAAGGTTTTATAATTTGAATGCCGGGTTCAATTGAATGTTTATTGGGGAAGCGTTTTACCTGGTAGCATAAAAGGAAAAAACTGGTTGCTCCAACATTATTGTGTTATTTTAAACCAAATGCTTTGATATCAATATTTTTTTTATCATATTGTTGAACAGTCCAACATTCTGCCCAAAAATTCAACGCTTATTTCGGGAACCTGGTTTCGTTCTGTTTTCTTTTCAATAAGGAAAGTAAACATTTACCCATATCCCAGCAAATTCTAAGATGACGCAATTCAAACCCTTTTTATCAGCCTGCAATTGGTTAAAAAAAAGATGCCTGCTTCCAATGCTCCTGGTAATTTATTCAACCAGCGCAGGACAGGTTGCTGGTTTTAACGATAGCCTCGCAATTATAACCGATACAGGATCGCCCGGGCAGGTGATTGAACAACTTCAGGTAGCCAGTATTTCATTTAAAAAAAAGCCGGATAAGCGCATTGACATTGGTATTGTAAAAAACGACTATTATTATTTTCTGCTAAAATTAAATGCTACCGGTGCTTCGGCTCAGGATATATTGCTCTCTATCGATAACACCAGTCTGGACTTTGTGGAGATCTATAAAATAAATCCCGATGCAGGTAGTACCAAACTTTACCAGGGCGGCAACAATCTACCTTTTAATAACAACAGAAATTATGGATGGCATACTGCTTCGGTTGATATTGGATTAACCCCTTCGTATTATTTGATGGTCGTAAAGGCTGCATACAAAAATTTAAATTTTCGCTACTACATTATTGAACGCAATGCCTTGCAAAAAAGATATGCTGCCTACCAGCGGTATGTATTTTTTTACATGGGCATTGTTAGCATGATTGCCCTGGTAATGCTCATTGCATTTGTATTATTCAGGCAGGCCGTATTTGGCGCTTACCTCGGTTATACCGTTTGCGCCGGTGGATGGATACTGGCACATTACTGCTGCATCTTTCCCATGTTCTATCCAAATCATCCGGAAATCAACCAGATTATCAAACCCATTACCAGTCTTGGTGCCAGTTTGTTTTTGATGAAGGTACTTTTAAATGTATTTGATAAAAACCTGCGTCGGAACCAGTGGCTGCAGCAGGTATTACAGTCTGCTGTATACACAATTGCCACGTTGATGCTGGCAATGCTCTTTTTGCTGAACCCCCATTTAAACGGCGTCGCCCACACCTCACTGGTTATGGCATGGCAGGTTGCACTCGGTGGTGCCATTTGTATCATTGTGTTTACGCCGGTATCTTTTTTAAAGACCGGGTATACGGCAAAAATATTTACCGCTTCCGTGCTCACCATTTGTGTAATGACCATCGTGCAACAAGTGGCCAACCTGGGGTACATAAAAAATTATTTTATAAATGAACATGCCATTACGGTTGCCAGCATGCTCCAAATTTCCATCATGGCATTTGGGTTATTTTATAATTTTTACCAGGATAAAAAAGCTAAAGAAAAACGGGTGACGGAACTGGAAATGGAACGCAACGAAACATTGAAGCAACTGATTCATTTGCAGGACAACGAACGTAAAAGAATTGCCGCCGACCTGCATGATAACCTTGGCCCCTTACTCGCCGCACTCAAAATAAATTTTCGCCGCATCATGCAAAGTAAAGACGGCCAGCAAAAAACGCTGGTTGACAAAACCGAAAGCATCATCGACGACTCGATCGCTGAAATCCGCAATGTAGCGCACAACCTGATGCCTAAGAGCCTTTCCGCCAACGGACTCATTAGTACGCTCAACGACTACTTTGAGGGCATAGAGCAACTTTATAACAAGAGGCTGTTGTTTCATCACCGGATTGAAGTCTCGCTTACCGATGAACTACAGACCAACCTGTATCGAATCATTTGCGAGCTCGTGCTCAACGCTGCCCGTCATAGCCATGCAGCAACAATCAATGTACAAGTAAAAACAACGCCAGCCATTATCACGGTCAGCATTTACGACGATGGACAGGGATTTACCCGAAAGCTAAACGGGCACGTAAATACGCT
>JBBQQP010000085.1:0-10802 GCA_038215675.1 Chitinophagales bacterium
GTTCAACTGGAGCATGTTCCGCATTTGCTGGTGATAATATCCGCTGTCGAGCAGCAAATGGTATTGATCATATTCATCAGCCCCCTTCAATAATTTCTGACGGTAGTTGTCTTCGGGTAACATATCCAGCGTAAATAGATCCGGACGGGTATCATTGTTATAATCAGCAATATCAGCCCCCATGGCATATTTAGAAATATGTGCAAATGATTTTGAAAGGGATTCGGTAAACGATCCGTTTTTATTGTTGATGTAAAAACAATCTTTTTCAGTGTAATCGCTGGTGGTGTAAATATCCGGCCAGCCATCTTTATTCATGTCTGAAATGGTAACACTTAAGCCAAAATTCAATGCATTGTTTACGATGCCGGCAGTAAGGGTTACATCCGTAAAATGCATATTACCTTTTGTATCCTGATCATTTCGAAACAAGCGGTTTCCTAAATTAAAATCAGGCGTTGAGCGAATTTTTTTGGTGTTTAAAAATGGGTTGTATTTATGATTGCTATGATTGAGCAGAAACATATCCAAATCGCCATCTTTATCATAGTCAAAAAAAGCGGCTTGCGTGGATTGTGTTCCGGGAGCATCTAAACCATACGTGGCAGCCATCTCCATAAAAACCGGAACTCCATTGGTTAACCCCTGGTTGATAAATAATTCATTGCTGAGTTTTTTGGGGTCATCGTACTTACCGGAATGACATACATAAATATCCATTAATCCATCGCCATTTACATCTGCGATACTAACACCTGTACTCCAGGTGCCATTGCCTTTTACTTTAGCGGACGTGGTAATATCCGTAAATTTAAAATTGCCCTTGTTGATGAAAAGTTTATTGTTGGTAGTATTTCCCGAAAAGAATAAATCATTTAAACCATCATTGTTGAAATCCCCTACTCCAACACCGGCGCCATTGTAGAGATATTCGTACCGCATTACATTTAAAGAATCGTCTTCTTTAATCGTGTTTATAAAAAAAACTCCCGTTTCTTTTTCATCCATTAATGAAAATAAGGTGGATGTTTTTGATTGCGCTATTGAAGAAATTGAAGTAAGAAGAAATAAAGAAAAAGTTACTAGAAACCAACTATTTTTAATTGAAGTATAAAGAGATATTTGAATGGTTGTTAGTAATATCTCAGCAGTCTGCCTCAAATTGAAACTACCCCTATCTCTTTTCAATTCCTTCATTTAGTTTATTTAAAAAATATTTTACAATATTGATTATCAATCCAGCACCTTCTTCTCATCACCTGGCTGGTAGGGCAAATACACCATCAATAAGGTCATCATTTCATCCGTTGACTTCATGGAGCCTTCTGAGAAAATAGTTTTTGGAGGAGCGTTTGGATTGGCGGGGTTTTCAGCAGTATTATCATACAATCCTTCAATGTGTAGCACAGAGCCCTTTGGCACTTTTACTAATTGTTTGAACCGGTATATTTCCTGCCAGCGAAAATCCCATTCCGGAATATGTACGAGCTTGATGGTATCGCCCTCAGGAGCCACCACATAAGCCTTAAAATTTTTTCCAATGTAATGCATGTGCGGCCAAACGTACATGATGGAAAGATCTTCACCCGGATTGGTTATTTCAAGGGTAAAATTTTTGGCAGTATTGGCTTTAATGTAGAAGATTGGACTGATTTGCTTTTCACCAATTCCACCAGATCCGAAGCTGATGACTTTTACGGGTCTTGTAACAGGCGTTTTCTTAAAGAACAGGTTAACACCGGAAATGCTTTTCGCCTCCAATGCAGAAGGGGCAAAATGCACCGTAAATAAAATCACACCACGCCTTGGCATTACCCATCCAAATTCTTTTGGATAATATTCAAAGCTGGTGCCGGGTATCCATCCACCATAATAGGTCATTACTTTTTTATAGGGTTTATACTGATCAACTTTTGTTCTATCTGCTTCCATTAAATTTACAGTGGCATCTGTGTTGTAGATGTTAATGGAGGTATCTGCCACTTCATGAACGGCATAATTGGCATGATGAATCAGTGTCTTATTATTACTGTAAAATTCAATTGCTTCTAAATTTTCTGTCTCCTTTAATTCAAATGGCACCTTAAATATCACGAACCTTTCCCGGTTATCACCTTGTACCAAAAAACTATCCACCATTTTTAAAACAAGGTCGGGCTTTCTGCTATATTTTGTGGCCGTTTCATATTTTACAGCGGTTGCAGCAATGTCTGTTTTTTTTCCTTCCGGCGCTTTATTGTCTACCCATTTTACAAACAAGTCAATTTCCTGTTCGGATAAGGATCGGTCGTTTGCATAATGAACATATTTATTATCAGCCCTCCATGGGGGCATATAGCGACTCGTTACAACCTCCTTTATAAAAGAAGCCCGTTTAGCTACATCGGTATAGTTCAAAAGTGAAAACGGAGCTCCTCCTTCCGGATGATGGCAGGGCGCACATTTTGCCTGAACAAGGGGATAAATATCTTTGTTGAACGTAACCTCCTGCGCAAAAGTTGTTGGTCCGAAAAAAATAAAAAGGAGAATATATAATGGATTTTTCATTTTACAGATCATTGATTTTACAACCGTAAGCCATGGTACTTGTATTCTTTACAGGTATCGATTGTAAATATTGAGTGATGGCATCCGCTGCATAGTGCATCGTTACCTTTTCCTTTTTTTTGCCCAGGCCAACTACCCAATCATCAATGGCTCCTTTATAAATCAGGTTGCCAATACGATCTATCAAAATAACCTGGGGCGTAACGGTGGCTTGTAAATATTTTGTAAGCAATTGTTGTTGATCAATTCCGATGGTAAAAATAGTATGGTATTTTTTTGCAAAATCAGATATTTCATCAGGAGAATAAGCAGCTCCGGGTACAATCCCTATTATTTTTACTTTCTCTTTAAACTGTGTTGATAACTGGTTCAATGTTTTTGTGTAGTTCTGGCAAAGCGGACACTCGGGTGATAAAAAAACAAACAAGGTAAGCGTATGATCCTGCAAGCGGATGCGGATGTTTTTTTGGAGGCCTGCATCCTGAATTACATAGGCAATTATGTTTTTAAATGTTGGTACAGAATCTTTAAAAATACCCGCAAAAACGGGGAATGTATTTAAACCAAAAAAAAATATAAATAGAAAGTTTTTAAACATTTGATGCTTATTCATTTATCTCACAATCTAACAAAAAAGTTGCAATCCTCTTAAGAAAACAAGCATTTAAAACTTACTAAGCAAATACCCGTTATTCGTAAAATAAATAACTCCAGGCAATTATAATTACCTGGAGTTATTTAAATGAATCAACTATTTCTTATCCCACCAAACACGTCCGTACAGATCATCCAATCCTGTACCAAAATCAGGGTCAGCTTTCATTTGATCCAAAGCTGCCTGTTTGTTATCTTTATTCAAATCGCTTGAAGATGGCGCACTAAGCGCTGCTCTTCTTGGAATTTGGAATAAGGTACCATCTATTATGAGGTTTTCATTTGCTAGTGCTGTTGTTGCATTGGGCATACCTGTTCTTTTGAAAAGTGCCCATGCTTCGTTTGGTTGCTTATAAAAATTAAGGAACGACTGGATGGCAATTTGCTCAAGCGCTTTGGCCGGGTTATACACGATGGCAGGAGACGATTTGTAGGTAGCAAGCTCTGTTGCACCCAACGGCACATAATCAGCCAGTTTAGCATCTGATGCAGCTTTGTCAAAGAAAGCGATCGAAGCATCGATGCCTGTATTGTACAGCGTCATTGCACTTTCGGAGGTGATGCCTCTTGCGGCAAGTTCTGCACGCATAAACAGCTCATCTGCATAGGAAATCAGGGTAAAGAAGCTCTTACCGGTTCCGCCAGCACCTGCAGGCTGGAACATTCTCCACTGCAGGTAAGAAATGGTATCCATTGAAAGAGTGCTATTGACTAACTTCGGAACAAACCAGGATGGCACAAGCTTAACAGCATCAGGACTAACCGGTGCGCCAACATATTGCCTTGGGTTTACGATCGTTCCTGCAGGATATAGCCCTTTTGCAATTGCTAAATCCATGTTAGCCTGTGTGTAATTGTTCCTTCTATAGAACAAGCGCAAACGTGGATCAGCCTGGGCAAACATAAAGTCAATTGTTGGTTTTGGTGCCCTAAATTCTTCCGGATTCCAGTTACCACCCGCTGTAAAGCTTACATCCGCTAACAAATTCCAACCTTCTGCGTTGCTCGTCATCAGGTTGCCAGCGTCTGCAATCACTTCTCTGGCAATTGTGGTTGCGGTTGGAAGATCTCTTTTCATTAAACGCATGGCCATTCTCAGGCGAAGCCCTGAAGCTGCTTTTGCCCACAGGTTAACATTTCCCTTAAAATAAAGATCATTATTACCTAAACTAACCTGGGGGGTGGTTGGGGTAGCTTTCAAAAGGCCAATTACCTCCTTCAGGCGTTTGTCCCACATGGCAAACAACACTTGTTGTGTTTCATATTTAGGTGTAAGCGTTCCGCCATACCGAGCCTGGAAGGCCTCAGTGTAAGGAAGACTACCATTGATATCTGACACATAAAATGCATAATAGATTTTAGAGATATCAGCTATTGCGGCTATTTGTGCGTACTTTACTTTATCTGCATCCGGCAGTTTTGAAATCAACACCTGTACATCCGTTAAAATAGAGCCGAGGGATGGGTAAAATACCCCATACCGGCTGTTAAAATTACCGACTGTTTTTAACGTTACAGAACCGTTCCCTGCATTGGCGGTAGACTGCTGGTTCCAAAACATCATGCGACGATAATTATCGTAAAATTGCTCAAAGTCCTGACCATGTGCCTGTATCGCACTATTTAAAAACTGCTCCTCCGGTTTGATGCTGTACAAGACATTCGGATTGGTGTTCAACTCTACGAAGGCAGCTTTTTTGCAACTTGCCACCGTTAAGGAAGCTGCAAAAAGCGCCAGGCAAGAATATTTAAAAAATTTCATTGTATAAAGATTTAAATTAATTAATAGAAGTTGCTTACTGATTAAAATCCAGCTAACAAAGACACTGCAATCTGGCGCTGGTAAGGACCACCTCCAGTTTCAGCAAATGCACCAGGTCTGCTCGAATAGATGGCTTCGGGAAAAATACCATCTTTGGTAGTGGTATATAAATAAACCAGGTTGCGGGCAGTTACATTCAGACGAAGCCTGTTCATCTTAATTTTACTAAGCGTAGCTTTTGGGAAATCATAACCAACAGAAACCTCTCTTAAAGCAATCCAGCTATTTTCAAAAACAGAATACTCCCGTATACCTGTACCCCAGCTTGCAATACCTTCATAATAATTAAGTGCAGAAATTGGCTTTTTCAAACCTTTGGCTACAGCTTCTGCATAGGAAAGACCGCTCACGTCCACATTGTTAATAAAGGTATTTTTACCAAAAATGCCTTCAGGGATAATTCCATCATTGCGCTGAACACCATTGTCATCAACGTAAGCGATTCCACCTGTGCTAGCATCACGACCAAATAAAGTACTTTCGTAGTTACCGTATTGCGAACCATACTGGTGGGTTGTAGAGGCAATCATACCTCCAAACTTACCATCTACCTGCAAAAACAAACTAAAGTTTTTATAACGAACTTCATTGATGTTGCTTACAAGATATCTTTCCATTGCAGAACCTAGTATTTTTTCACCCTGTCCATAAGCTCCGGAGCGCCAGTAGGTTCCATTTTGTTGCAATAATTTCTGGTTGGTTTGTGGATCTCTTGCATACGCATAGGTTGAAACAATTGTTCCAAAATCTTCACCAACTCTTGCTACGCTTCTAACATCATTGCCAAAAGCAAGATCCAGATCAGTACTTGTTACGCCATCATACAAAGAGATGATTTTGTTACGGTTATGGGTAAAGTTTACAGTGGTAGTCCATTCCAGGTTTTTTGTGCGAACAGGCACTGCAGATATCAATAATTCAATTCCTTTGTTTTGCACATTACCTGCATTGATAACGCGGCCGCTGATTCCACTTTCCGAAGGTGCACCCAATGAAATAATTTCATTCCGGGTATTCTTTTTATAAATGGCGGCATCAATCCTAAATCTGTTATTGAAGAAACGAAGATCTGTTCCAAATTCATACTCTGATGCAGTTCTTGGTTTCAAATCCAGGTTACCGAGATTATTACTTTCAAACCCATAACGAGGTATTGAAACACCACCCGCATCTACGAAATTCCCATTGAGTTGATAATTGCCTGTAGAGGTTCTGTAAATATCAGTACCACCACCTGTAACTCCATAACTGGCTCTTAATTTACCAAAAGAGATGAAGTCAAATTTTGGATTATCCTTAAATAATTCAGTAAAAATAAAGGATACACCAACCGAAGGATAGTTGTAAGAAAAGTTACCAGTGCCATTTGGGTAAGTTAACGTTGAGGTCCAGTCGTTGCGGAAACTTGCTGTTAAAGTCAACATCTCTTTCCAAGTAATATCGCCATAAGCATACAAAGCGTCTAATCTGCTTTGTGGATATATACCACTGTTAGGGTCTACATCAATTGCATTTTTTGAATTCGATAAGGCAAAAATATCCGGATTTTTGAAACCACCAGTGGTAGACGCCCTCATCTGAGAACCACCTAAACCACGCTGTGTTTCACCACCGGCAGACGCACTCAGTTCAAAATCAGTATTTAGTTTTTTGGTGGCTGACAATAACGTTTGTAATCTGCCGTCTTTTCGACTTGAGTTATACAAAGCATATCTTCCAAAATTTCTACTTGTAAAACCCGGGCCATCTCCTCTTTCTTTGAACTCCTGGTTGATATCAATGCTATTCACGTTTCCTCTTACCAACAGACTTAACCATGGAGTGATATTCGCAGTGATATCAAGGTTTGCCAACAGGTTACTTTCTTTCTGAATTACATTTGTCTGGTAAATAGTCCACATATCATCCGTATTCGATCCACGTAAATAGGGAGATCTTATTGTACGACCGCCATTTACTTTATCAACATAATTCTCAAACAATTCACCTATGGGTAAACTCCTTGCGTTAGCAAAGGCCAATCGATATAATAAACTACCCTGTCCTCCCTGTTGCATTGGGTTTTTAGAAGTACTTCCGGCATAGTTAATAGAGAAATCCATATTGATCAATTTACCCACTTTCTGTGTAGCTCGAAGGGCAAAACTGTTTCGGTTAAAGTTATTGGTAGAAACAATTCCCTGTTCGGTTGATTTTGTGTAAGAAAAACGTACCGTTGTTTTATCATTGCCACCTTCTACTGATAAGTTGGTATTGTTAACCAGTCCTGTCTGATAAAGATCCATCATGTTGTTTGCAACATAAGAGCGGGTAACGCCATCTGCATCCACAATTTCGCGACCATCGAATTTTGGTCCATAACTATAAAACGGCGCAAAGGCATTATTTGGTATCATGTCTTTACCATCAGCAGTTTTTGCAAATACGGGGCTGTTACCACCCCCATAGGAATTTTGGAAATCAGGCAATCTATACACTTTGTTCCAGGAAGTAGTTTGATTCAAAGTAACACCCAAGCCCGGACGACTTTTTCCTTTTTTGGTGGTAATTAAAATAACGCCATTCAAAGCCTGGGAACCATATAAGGCACTGGCAGCAGATCCTTTCAAAACAGTCATTGTTTCGTAATCATCCGGATTAAGGTTTTTTAACTGGTTACCAAAATCACGGTTATCACCCCATGAATCTGCTCCGGTTGCGCCCGGCTGAATTAGCACACCATCTACAACAAACAGCGGCATGGTACCGCCAGTAATGTTTGAGTTACCCCTGATACGGATACGAGAACTTGAAGAAGGTCCACCCGCACCCTGGTTAATCATTACACCGGCAACCTTTCCCTGTAAGGAATTAACTACGTTTACCGTTCCAGCTCTGGCAATTTCTTCTCCTTTTACTTCCTGGATAGAATAAGCCAGTTTTTTGGTACTGCTTCTAATACCAAATCCGGTAACAACCACTTCATTCAGGCTGCCTGATTGAATTTCCATTCTTACCGCAACAAAATCGTCATCCACTCTTACTTCCTTCATTTGGTAGCCTACACTGCTAAAAACTAAAACGGGTTCCTTTTCCGAAACTGAAATTTTGAAGTTTCCCTGAGCATCAGCAGAAGAGGTAAATTTGGTTCCTTTTACATTAATGGATACACCGGGTATTGTGCTTCCGGAGCTATCCTTTACACTACCCGTGATTGTTCTTTTTTGTTGCCCTATGGCAACCCCGCTGAATATGCATAACAACATAAACGGCAGCAGAAAGAAATTTGCTTTTTTCATGGCGCTTGTTTTGGTTTAATAAATAAAAATGGTGGTTTTAAATACTGGTTCTTCATATGTCAAAACATAAAAATCACTTAAAAAATAACACAACAGCAAAGGCTAATCACTTGCACGCAAATCACACAAGCAGTCTATACTATCAGTACAATTTTTCTTATAATAGTCATGATTCTAATCTTTATACTTTTTGGTGAAAACTTTTTACCTGATACCTTATTTATGCCGGTATTAAATTACCCGCTAAAGGACGCAACTGGTTACTTCCGAAGGGTATGCGTTCAAAATTTTCCATCACCAAAGCTGCAGCACCAATTAGTGCAGCCTGGGTTCCCAATGTTGATATTTCTAAAATTGTACTTTGGTAAAGCCGCTGAATACAATGTTCATTCAGCGACTGTTGTATGGGCGCTCTCCAAATTTGTCCTGCCGAAGAACCCCTGCCACTTAAAATGATTTTTTTGGGATTTAGCAAGTGAATCAATACCGCTACCCCTTTACCAATATTATAACCAGCCTTCGAAAAAAGTTCAATTGCAAACTGATCGCCTTCTTCTACCGCTTTAATAATTGCATCGCAGGCCAGTTCGGGATCATCTTCGGGCAAAGAGCTAAGTTTAGAAAGTCGGCCCGCTTTTAATCCCTCCCGGGCTTCTTCCAGAATTAATAACATCGATGTTTCGGTTTCGAGACATCCTGCCTTTCCACACCAGCATAATTTCTTATTTAAAAAAAGCGGGATATGGCTAAACTCTCCGGCAAATCCCTGGTGCCCCCTGTAAAGTTCACCATCAAGAATTAACCCGAGGCCAACTCCCCAGCCGATATTAATAACCATTGTATTTTTTTCGCCCCGTGCTGTACCAAACCGAAGCTCAGCCAATGCTATCAAACTCGAATCATTGTCAATAAACGCAGGTAACCCAATTCTATCAGTAATAAATTTGGTAATGCTCTTGTTATTGGGCAGCTTTAAATGGGAATAATTAACGCCATTTTTCACATCCACAAAACCCGGCATACCTATGCCGATACCTACAAATTTTTCTTTATCAATTAGGGAGGATTCAAGCAAATCGCTAATTTTTTCCACCAACACTTGTAAAGGCTGGCAATCAGCAGATAATGGCAATACGATTTTTTGGCTGGGGGTAACAAAATTGTTCTCCATATCCATGATAGCAATTTTTGTAACAAACTGATCCATTGCCACAGCAACCACGTACATTACATTTTTTTGTAGCGCATATGTTAACGCCCTTCTGCCGCCTGTAGATGCTGCATGTCCGGTTTCAACCACTTTGTTTGCGGCAATTAGTTCCTCAATTAGCTTGGCCGTAACCGGAAAACTTTTATCAATCTTTACAGAAAGCTCAGCACAAGAAAGATTATCCTCATAATATAATTCCTTTAAAATCTTACTTCTAAATAATCTTTTCTTTTCAGTCATAAAACTAAGGATTGAATAAAGCACCTTACCGTTAATTATAAACTAAAGATATACATACTTATTAAATAATTAAAGAAGTTTTTTATTTTTATTAAAAATTCTTTTTTAATTTTGGGAATAAAGAGATAAGTAATTTGATATTAAATCTGAAAAAGCAAGAAAAATGTTAATGCTTTTTAACAGGGCCCTTTGCGATTGCCCGTAAAGAATGTTTGAAGAATAATACAGGAGAATTTGAATGTTACATCTTGAGATAAATAGAATCTAGTTTCTCGCAATAGCTTCTATTTCACCAAACCATAATGGAGCTGATAAAGGCTTATATTTTTTAGGTCTGTTGACTAACCCGCCCTTTTATCCATGATGATTTACCTGATCGATAGCTAAGGAAGTTTACCCACCGGAACTTTTTTATGAAGCGGTTTATTTTTTAATAAGCGGCAGCACCCCGGTTAATTTTAATTTTTCAATAAGATTTATCCCAAGTGCCTTGCCTTCCTCCTGCCCATTTTCGATGGCATCCCGAAAATGTATTCCACCATATAAACGGGAAATTGCAGCTTCTGCCGCAGCTTGCCGAAATGATTGGAATGTTCTGGCAGGAATTTCAAAAATAATTTCTGAATCATCCGTAAATGCAAAATGGTCCCCCAGTAAATAACTCAATACTTCAGCAGCTGCAGTAGAGATAACGCTGTGCCCGCTGGTATACTCCGGAAACGGCGGCGTTTGTAAAATAGGCTGCCATTTCAAATCAATGTACTTATTGATATAGGTTTCGGGACGTATGCGGTTGCTGCGGTACTTTTCGTCCCAGCAACTGATAAAAGCATCCATCAACGTTAAAGAAACCATCGTATGAAGCACTACAGCTTTATCAAAATCAAGCCTTGCTTTTTTAGCAACAATCCCGGTAATATTCATCCAGTGGCCGCCTGGACTTATTTTCTTAAACCCAATGGCCATGTGGCCGGATGTACCTACTACAAAGGGATTGCAATCCCAAAAAGATGCGATCTGCAATTGTTCGGCAGTTGGGTTTCTAGAAATC
>JBBQQP010000086.1:0-10708 GCA_038215675.1 Chitinophagales bacterium
GCTTGCACCGCCAACCACTTCAGCTCCTTCAACCATCTCTCCTATCTGGAAGCCGGTTTTAAATTTATCCACTACTTTATTTGTTGTAAGATCCATGGTAAAAACACTCATGGCTTCGGGTGCATGCGGACTACCAACACCAGGTATCGTTTTACCTTCTATTTCTGTTCCTTCAATGGATTCTTTGGTATTGTCACCATACGGATGATGCGGAACGAGCATTGAGTTGTAATTCTCTTTTGTCATGCCTTTTACCATTGGATAGGAATACGCACCAACGTTTGCAACAAAAGCCATTTTTTTATCGGCACTTAATGCAAGGCCAAAGGGTTGGCGGCCGGCTGGTATGGAAGCCGTAATTTTTTTAGCAGCAAGGTCATATCGCACCAGGCGAAAATTACCCCGGTCGAGTATCAGTAATTCGTTGTTGGTTTCATTAAATAAAAGGTCGGAAGTAAAGCTGTCGTCAAAATCATTTTCGCCTACTTTTCCATTGAGCGAAATTGAATCAATGCGCTGTAATTTTTCAATATCATATACGATCACGGCGCCATTGTCACCACCGCTTAAATAAACTGTTTTTGAATCAGGAGCAAAAGCAACGCCTAAAAAAGAACCATCGGGCAAGGCTGTTGCTATAATTTTATTGGCAATTGTGTCCGTTCCAAAAGCACTGCCACTTAAAGGTTCATGCGCAAGAGGTGAATTTATTTTTTTGGTATAACCCGGCACCCGGGTGTCATTTAAGGATGCAAGGTCAATGATCGTGAACACGCCATTGTGCAGCGTTACGGCTTTTTTACCATTGGGCGAAACCGCCATTCCAAATGGATCGTTGGTGATGCGGATAAAATCACCGGCGGGCTTTACCAGCCGGCCACTTGGTAAAACGCTTACGCCCTTTTCGTTGATGCTGCAAAACTGGTTGATGCCCGGCACCTGCAAAACGGTTACCTGCTTTTGTGCATACCCACCAAACGCACAAACAATGAAAAGGGAGAATAAGCTACTTTTTATTTGCATGGTGTAAATTGAAATATGAAATAAAGACGAAACTATGAAAGTTTCGTCTTTATTATTTAATTGATATTGATTGAACGGGGGGCTATTTGAGCAGCCACATTTTTGTATTCAGGTCATCTGTACCGCCTTGTGCCGTAACAGCTTTTTGGCGATTGGCAGCATTTAAAGATTGCTCAGAAAGCGGATAGATATAACGTATAGGAACTTTATTGCCATTTAGATTGGATGCGCCGGGAACAATGTCAGGCATTCCTGTTCTTCTCCAGTCAAACCATGCTTCCAGTCCGTTGAAATATAAAGCGATCCATTTTTGTAAAGCAACTTTTGCCAGTTTATCATTTTGCGTTCCGGTATAAGCAACAGCAGCTTGTGTTAAATAACCCGCCGGCATATTTACATTCAGACTGTATTGAGAGGGAACAACGGCCTTCCAATAATCAAAGTTGGCAGTAATACCATTGCTGTAATAAGTGTCAGCAGAACCGGAAGTAATCATTCCTTTTTCGCGGGCTTCTGCCAATATAAACTGTAGTTCTGCATAGTTCATTAATATTGCACGGGGAGCCGAAGGATCCGGAACCGCCTGCCCTGCATCGTTACAAACCAAACATGCAAAAGTGTACCCTACTCTTGACACACCCTGCGGTCCGCCATTATAATTTAAGGCGGCAACATCACCTAAACCATTGGGAATACCTTCTATTCTTGCTGTACCTGATGCAACAGAGGACTGGGAGGAACGACCAAATACATTTAGTCTTGTATCGTTTAAGGCAGTAAGTCTGTCGGACAATGTTTTACTTACCCTGATCTCATCAAACGAACCTACCCTTGAACCATATAATGGAAATTGGTTGGGAGCAGCCGTAAAGTATTTCAGCTCTGCATTGTCGGCATTACCAATAAATATTGGATTGTTGGCCGGGTCTCCCACTATGGCCTGCATCTCTGCATTTACATTTTTCTTTTTGGAAATGCGCATTAACATACGCAGACGAAGTGAGTTGGCCAGTTTTCTCCATTTGATGATAGAAGAGGCCCCACCACCAAATAATATATCACCGCTTAAACCTGTACTGCTTGTTGCAAGTAACTCGTTGGCTCTTTTTAAATCTGCCAAAATTCCGGTATAGATTTCTTCCTGTGTATCATAAGCCGGCGTATATAGTCCTTCTGTTTTTGCCTTGCCAGCTTCTTTGTAAGGAACATCTCCGTATGCATCTGTCACCAGCGAAAACATCCAGGATTTTAAAATGAGGCTAACACCCAAATAAGGACTTTTCGGATCAGCTTCTACCGCTACCAGGATATTTTGCAAATTTCTATTGTTACCGTAAACGTTGTTCCAGATACTATTTTGCTCATTCCATAAATAACGGTCTTCATTTACAAACTGAATTTTTGCGTGGTACTGTGCTACCAAATTACCGATGCCCCAGGCTTCGCCGACCTGCTGGTTCATCATATTGCGTATAACACCACTTAACAACAAATCGGGTGTTACGCTCGTTGGGTTATTTCGATTGGTGTTGGTTTCGCTGAAATCTTTGGTGCAGCCACTCATAAAGGCTACCAAAAAGAGTGCGAAAGTTATTTTTATAAATTTCATAAACTATGTTTTAATAAAATGAATGGTTATGTTGGTGAATGGTGATGTTGGTGAATGGTGAATTGTGATGTTGGTGAATGGTGAATTGTCAATGGTGAAAAGACTTCCAGCATTTGAATAGATCCGAATATTATGTATTCCCATTCACCATTCACCATTGACCATTGACCATTCACCATTGACAATTAAAATTTAAGACTCAGGTTAACTCCAAAACTACGTGTTGATGGAATGGCCATATTTTCTATACCTGGTAAAGCCGTGCCACCACTGTATGACATGGTTTCCGGATCAACATGTGGTACATTATCACTCAACCAGAGATTGCGTCCAACAAAGGAAACATTGATCGCTGTAAAAGGAAGTTTTGTCAACAATTTTACCGGTACATTAAATCCTACCTGCAACTCACGCAGTTTCACAAACGATGCATCATACATAACGCCTTCTGCAATACCACGACCACCAGTATACGCTGAATGCCACTCCCTGGCGCTTACCTTTTTTGTATTGGTTACAAAACCCCCCGCTGAGGCAACTACTCCCGTACCAATTACTCCATTTCCAGCCTGGGTCAAATCATATCCCGTAGCACGTCCTTCGAGTGTTTCCATAATGATACCACCTTCTCTTCCCACGGTTTGTGTTTCGGAATATAACTCGCCACCGGAGCGGATATCAAACAGAAAACTAAAATTGAAATTTTTGTAGTTGAACCGGTTGCTGATGCCCATTAGCCAATCGGGATTGTAGTTACCCAATTTAATTCTATTGGTAGTGCGAATCGGACGGCCATTGGCATCAAATACCATTTGACCGGTGAATTCACCCTTAGCATCATAATAAGGAGCATTGGCATTCGTGCTTTGCACCCTTGCGAATCCGATACCATACATGTCGCCCATTCTTTCGCCGACCCTTGCTTCAATGGTTACCCTGCGACTTGCCATCACATAGTTGGTTAAGCCATTGCTCAATTCCAATACTTTACTTCTGTTGGAGGAAAAATTAATATCAGTATTCCAGTTGAAATTTTTGGTTTTGATACCGTTGATATTCAGAATCACTTCCATGCCATAGTTCTTGATCAAACCTGCATTGATTACACGGCTGTCGTAGCCTGAAGTGTTTGACAATGGAATATTTAAAATCTGGTTTTCGGTTTTACTTTGATAGTAAGTAACGTCTAATCCTATCCTGTTTTTTAAGAACCGGATATCAGCACCTACTTCAATGGCGGAACTGATTTCAGGTTTCAGATTTAAATTGCTCAGCCTGCTGGTTTCACCATAAATCTGTGCTGCACCAAACGGATCGCTGCGGTTAAATGTTTGCGTGTAAGTAAACGGATCGGTATCATTGCCCACCTGCGCATAACTGGCACGTAATTTTGCAAAACTAATGGCAGTTGGTAACGCAAACATTTCGCTCAATACTGCACTCAATGCATAGGAAGAATAGAAATAAGAATTGTCTTGTTTACCAAAGGCTTTCAAATCTTCGGGAAGTGTAAGTGCACTGCTCCAGTCATTGCGGCCGGTAACATCAAAAAATATTTTATTTTTATAAGAAACGCCTGCAGCTCCATACAAACTGTTGATTCTTTTGCCAACATTATTCTGCTCTACTACCAATGGTATGCGGCTGTTGTTAAGACTATAAATACCGGCGATGTTCAACTGACCTGCTACATCTTCTGCAAAACGGGATGTTTGGCGCATCTGGTTACCACCCAGGTTTCCGGTGAAAGCAAAATCGGTGTTGATCTTTTTATCCACTGAAAACAAGAAATCAGAATTGCGCTCTTCGTTTACAATTTTTACTTCCCTGTATTCACCAAAAGGGAAACGTTGGGTACTAAATGCCCTGCGGTATTCCCTGCGTTCATTGCTCCAGTCGGTAGCAGTTCGTACTTGTAAATTTAACCAGTCAGTAAAATCATATTTAAGAGAAATGTTTCCAATTAAACGATCGTAAAATTGACCATTGGTATTTTGCTGTAGCGTGAGGTACGGGTTGTCGTGGTAATTATAGTTCCAGCCATACTGGCGCTTCCCCGTTTCACCCGGCATCCAAAGTTGCTGCATGTCACTCACATCTACCGATGCAGGCAACCAGCAATTGAACAGGTACATAATACTTTCCGTACCATAGCTGATAGAAGGACGGTTGCTGCTATTGCTATTGATATAACTAACATAAGAACGCACAGATAATTTTTTAGAAAAATTGTAACTGCTCGAAAGTGAAAAAGTATTCCGTTTTAAATCGGTATTGGGCACGATTCCCTTTTGATCAAGATTGGTATACCCCAACCTGAAATCTCCATTGGCATTAGCGCCTACCAGGGCCACGTTGTTGGTAAACGTAGAACCCGTTTCTAAGAAATTTTTCAGATTATCTTTATCAGCAACCCAGGGTGTAGCAGTAATAATGCTGCCGGCGGGTGCATTCAAATCGCCACCTTTAAAAGGAATGACTACGCCGTTTAAAGTACGGGGAGAATTGTACTGCGGATAACTTTGACCATTAAACGCAGGGCCCCATCCTTCGTCTGTTCCATCGGTAAGCCCGGCACCACCACCATTTGTAAAACCAAAAGGTCCACCATTACCGTTACCTTGTCCATATACTGTTTGATATTCCGGAAGCTTCAATGCATTTTCAAGTGTAAGGTTACTATTGATTTCAATACCCAACCCTTTTTTAGATGCTTTACCAACTTTGGTTTTAATTAAGATAACGCCATTGGCAGCCCTTGAACCGTACAATGCCGAGGCGGCAGGTCCTTTCAAAACGGACATGCTTTCTATATCATCTGGATTGATAAACCCTGCACCATTACCAAAATCGACTTCTAAATTGCCACGTCCCGAACCGCCCGTGATGGCGTTGCTTACAGGAACGCCATCAATTACATACAAGGGTTGATTTTTATTTAAATCAACCGAGCGTTCGCCCCGGATAGATACCCTTGCAGAACCACCGATCCCGGAATTGCTACCCACTACAGTTACACCGGCTACTTTACCAGCTAATTGATTCACCACATTGGTTTCACGGGCTGTTGTTAATTGGTCGCCCTTCACTTCCTGTATCGCATAGCCTAACCGCTTTTTATCTTTTTTGATACCCAGCGCCGTGATCACCACTTCGCTCATTTCTTTGCTATCAGCAACCAATTGAATGGCCAGGAAATCATCGGAAGCAATTACCTGCTGGTCTTGTGAACCAATGAAACTGATGGTTAATTTTTCGCCCTTGGGTGCGGCGATCTCGAATGAACCATCTGCCCGGGAGATGGCTGCTTTTTTAGATCCTTTTCCAACAATGTTGGCACTTTCAACCGGTGCGCCATTGGCGTCAGTTATTTTACCTTTAACGGTAATATTTTGTGCATGTAAAAAATGGGGCAGGCACATTATTGCGAATGCGAATAATAGCCTCGTTAGTAATAGTGTAGTGTGCTTCATAAACTTTTTTAGTTTTTTGTAGCGCAAAACTATCTCTCCAGTTTTAACAAATTGTTTACTATAAGTTAAGTTAAAGTAAACAAAATGTTACCTTAATGGGTATTTGTTTAATGGCAGTAAACTATTAAACAAGATATATTGAAGGAAGGCGTTAAACACCCGCTGCTATTTGGGCTTATTAAATATATACAATACCAACAGTTGCGCTTCGCCATCGCCAACATTTTTGGGATTGTGTGGTTCGGTGGCGTCAAAATAAATTGAATCCCCTGGCTCCATTAAAAAGACTTCGTCGCCAATGGTATATTCAACTTTTCCTTTTATTAGATACTTGAATTCAAAAGCATCAGTTTGTACAAATGCCCGTTGAGCATTGGGCGTTAGGGTCAGCAAAACAAAATCAACATGGTATTCGTCTACAGTAGTTGATAGTATACGATGATATTGATAACCGATGGTATTTTCTTTTTCAAATGGTTGGTAGTGTGTTTTCTTTTTGAAAATAACTTTACTACCCTGCACGGTATTAAAATCAGTAAAAAAATCATTGATATCAATCTTGAGTGATTTTATAATATTCAAGAATACCGTTAGTGACGGAATAGTACGGTTATTTTCTACCTGGCTAAGCATACCTTTTGTAACACCGGCTGACTCTGCCAATTCCTGTAGCGTGATGTTTTTTTCCTTCCGGATGTCTTTTAATTTATTCGTAATCTGAACGATGATATCTTCCTGCATGGGGCAATCGATTTATTAATTTGATAACACAAATATAAATTTCCAAGTAGCTTCAAAAGTGAAATGGAGCATACCTTATCAATTTATTAATATCGGGCACGGCAATAAAAGAAATTTTATATCTAAAGACATGGCTGAAGAACTGAGTAGCGTATTCACGTGAAAAAACCAGCCAACTGTAGCAACCACGCAGAATCGAAAAAAAAGGATATCAGAAAAAATTACATTGCTCCCGAAAAGACAGATAACATGTTGGTTTGGTTAGCGGCAAAGGTTAGGTTAATACACAAGCCTGCCCAAATGTTAATGTATAGCCGGAAAAATGACTCTAGTTGATGCTCATTCTAAAGATACAATTGCACAAATGCAATGGAATTGTATACCGTTATCAAATTGAGCAGGCGGAGGTGATTTGTAGCTGAGATCAACCATTTTCGATTTGTTAGATAGAAACCAAGTTAATCGTTAAGTATTCCGGCGCAACCGGTGGAATCACACTATTACTTCCAGCTGAATTTTTCCACCTGCAAAGAGCAGAAAAACAAATTCCGAAAAAAATCATTCACTTTTCTATTTGTCACGATCATAAAATATTGAGTGTTTTTAAAAATGATGTTCTACTTTACTGTGCATTATTTCTTGCTTCGCTGGCTAAATAACCAGGGCAGCAAGTCCTTTTCTGCAAAGGCTGAATCCCAGCTATTGTGATTGGCTTCCGGATAGATAGTCAGTTTTACTTTGGCCTTTTCCTTTAACAGGGCGTCATACATCTCCTGAGATAATACCGGTGGCACCGTATTGTCCTTTGCACCATGAAAAATCCACCAGTTTGTTTTTTTCATTAATCGGGCAGTGGCGGTATTTGCTCCGCCACAAATAGGAATTGCTGCAGCAAATATTTTCGGATTTCTTCTCACCAATTCATAAGTACCTATACCGCCCATCGACAGACCTGCTGCATACATCTGTTTCTTTTTTATAAAATAAGAAACTGGTAATTCTTTTAAAAGTCCCATCAACAGTGCCATGGCTTTAGTAGGTTCGCCTGCCTCCTGAAAATTAAATTTCCGCTTACCATCTTTGTCCAATGCTGCCGTCATATTGCTCCAGCTGCTTTGGATTGCGCATTGCGGAAACACTACAATGGCAGGATATTCTTTTCTTACATCATCTCTTAAAAAGAGCTTTGCCCCATGCACAAGTTGCGCCTCATTGTTATTTCCTCTTTCACCGGAACCATGCAGAAATATTATCAATGGATATTTTTTTGCTGCATCATAGTTTTCGGGAAACAATAACCGGTAGGGTAATGTATCGCCATTGCTAACAAAATAGTGTTTTTCAAACAGCGAAAGATCCTGCGAAAATGCCGGAAGGTAGCAACTCACAATAAGTACAAAAGCCCAGACTTTTTTCATCTTACAAAATTTTAAAAAAAAATAAAATGATTGTGTGTTATAAATGTGTGCAATTTAAATCGATTCTGCTCTGAAGGCAACGAAAGCAACATACACTTTTTTAAAAGGGATGTTTATTGGTTATAAAACATTCGCTTATTTCGCCGCCCGTTTGACCTCACCTCCAACCCTTTTCTCCCAAAATAATCGGGAGCTTCGATAAAGGAAAAGGGAGCCTGACTCTGAAAACTAAAACCTTTATCCGATTGGCTAACAGTCAGCAAAAAATGGAATATCTATAATTGGATAATTATCAGCTATCTCTCCGGTCATTACTGTAATTTAAAACCGGCTTCTTTTACATCCCGGCTATTGCCACCGATGAACACTTTAAAATCTCCCGGTTCGGCCACATATTTCAGATCATAATTATAAAACTTTAAATCGTTTACAGAAATGGTAAAGCTGATTTTTTTTGATTCGCCTGCCTTTAATTCAATCTTTTGAAAACCCTTTAATTCTCTTACTGGGCGGGTACTGCTACCCACCAAATCACGAATGTATAATTGTACTACTTCTTTACCGGTGACTGACCCACTGTTTGTAACCGTAACGGTAGCGGTTAAAGTTTCGGTTGATTTAATACTCGTACGACTCAATTCAACATTACTGTAAGTGAAACTGGTATAACTCAATCCAAAGCCAAATGGATATAAAGGCTCATTGCTTACGTCTAAATAATTGGTCTTGAATTTTTGAAACCATTTTCCTTCGGGCAGTGGACGCCCGGTATTTTTATGGTTGTAAAAAATTGGCACCTGTCCAATATTTTGCGGAAAAGTGGTACTCAGTTTACCCGATGGATTCACATCGCCAAACAATACATCTGCAATGGCAGATCCTGCCTCTGAGCCACCAAACCAAACATTTAAAATCGCCGGTACATTTGCCTCCTCCCATTTCAACGCCAGTGGTCTTCCGGTGAATAAAACCAGCACAACCGGTTTGCCGGTTTTAAGCAATGCCATCAATAAATCTTTTTGCGCCTGCGGAATTTCGATATTGGTGCGGCTGCTACTTTCACCACTCATTTCAGCAGATTCGCCCAAAGCTGCTACCACCACATCACTTTGATTGGCGATGGCTACAGCTTCATCAATGATTTGTTGGGCAGGCCTGCGATCCCGATTCAACGATTTACCAAACATAGTGGCTCTCTCTTCCAACAAACTATCTGCATCCAAATTGGATCCTTTAGCGTATAAAATTTTTGCATTACTGCCAACTGCGGTCTGTAAACCTGACAACAAAGAAATGGCTTTCGAAAAATTGGCTGCCACACTCCAGGTACCCGGCATATTTTCTTTTGCATCTGCCAATGGACCAATGAGTGCAATGGTGCCTGCTTTTTTTATGGGCAACACTGCCGCCCCTGCCCCACCGAAGGGCGTATTATTTTTCAACAACACAAAACTTTGTGCTGCAATTTCCCTGGCAGTTTTTCGACTGGCATCGGTATAAATCTCTGTATTAGATCTGTTGTCATCACAGTAGCGATAGGGATCTTCAAACAAGCCAAGTTTGTATTTCGCTTCCAGTATCCTGCGGCAGGCGGCATCTAATTGTGGAAGAGTCACCTTGCCTTCTTTCAGCGATTTTTTGATCGTGAGTAAAAACCCCTCGCCCACCATATCCATATCAATTCCTGCCTTCAAGGCCAGTGCTGAAACCGTTTGCAGGTTTCCTATCCCATGTTCGCTCATTTCAGGGATGCCAGTGTAATCCGTTACCACAAATCCTTTAAAGCCCCATTGGTTGCGCAACACTTCCGTCATCAAAAATTTACTGGCAGTTGCTGGTATGCCATCCACTTCATTAAAAGAAGCCATTACGGATCCTGCACCTGCATCTACGGCAGCTTTGTAGGGAGGAAAATATTCGTTGTACATTCTTACCCGGCTCATGTCGGTGGTATTGTAATCCCTTCCTGCTTCGGCGGCACCATACAAAGCAAAATGTTTTACACAAGACAGGATGGTATTATTTTTTGAAAGGTCGTTGCCCTGGTAACCCTTCACCATGGCTTTGGCAATCTGAGAGCCGAGGTAAGCATCTTCGCCCGAACCTTCTGAAATACGCCCCCAACGTGGATCACGGGAAATATCAACCATCGGACTAAAGGTCCAGTTAATGCCTGCAGCACTTGCTTCCATTGCTGCAATTTGTGCACTGCGTTCCACCGCCTTCATATCCCAGGTACAGGATAATCCCAGTGGAATTGGAAATACCGTTTCGTATCCGTGAATGACGTCCATTCCAAATAACATCGGAATTTTTAAACGGCTTTCTTCAACCGCTACTTTCTGCACGGCTCGTATTTTTTCAACCGTTTTAATATTGAACAATCCGCCTACACTTCCTTCCCTGATTCTTTTTCCGATATCTGAATTGGACGCCTGTCCGGT
>JBBQQP010000087.1:0-10665 GCA_038215675.1 Chitinophagales bacterium
CCGCGTTTGCTGGCGGGGATGAGGGCTTTTATTCCCTTAATTGGCTCTGGCTTCTTTTACTGAATTCCGATTAATATTTGAAACAGTTGCATACTTCAACTATCTTTAAGTTACAATTAAATAACCTCCCTTTCTTTGAATTACTTTGTTATACAACGATCTTTAATTTAAAAATATAAATTATGCAACGGTTAATAACAGTAAGTGTAGACACTACACAGCTAATACAAAATCCCAATGATCCATTCTCACTTAATGAAGTGGACAGCGTCAATGATTTGCTCGCACTGGGATGGGAAATTGAGGAATGGGATTTTTTAAAAGAAGATTCCGGAGATGGCCAGATATTATTGCTCGTAACATTAAACGATGAAATGATGTTTGGTGATGAGGAAAGTGACCTTGAAGATGATTTTGATTTTGAGGATGATGGGGATGACGATGGTGAAGATGAGGAAATAGAAGAAGGAAAAAAACTTTAAGGAAATTTTTTTAATTGAGTACATCAACCCGTGCATGTAAAGATTGCATGTTGTTGCCGGGTATGTTAACCCAGCAAATAGGAAGTAATTTTCTTAAAAAACTACCCCTTGGTTATGTACGTTTATGGATTACATTGGACCGAAGTTTTTCTACAAAATCCCCATTGGTTTATTTACAATTTTGCACCGGATGATTCACCAACTTTACTGTAACAAATATTCGATTTTTAAGACCTTGCCAATTCCTCTTAAACCACATTAATACCTATGAAAACCGATCATGTTATTGCATGATGAATGTCCATGAAAGCCTTTAGCAATAAAGGTTTTTTTTATGCTCTGAAAATCAGCTTATTCTTACCAAGGTTGACTGTAACGGACCTGTGTATACCGGATACTATTACTGTTTTCTGTTGCTCTAGAAATCAGCTGACATTAAACTAACGGGTTGTCTATAATTTGCGTTAGCAGTAATATTTATCTTTGTGTTGTAAAAAATCCAGCGCTACCGAATTAACCTTTGAAATCATTCCAATCCTAAAAAACCCGGCATGCAAAATCATGCACATTATCTATGAAAAGCCTTTAGCAATAAAGTTTTTTTTTACCCAGATTTGATTCTTATTTATGCCAACGTTTAAGGAAATGCGTTGCCAACCTTCCAAAGGTTGGCAACCCGTGCACAGATGGCATTGAAACAAATGAAGATTTTCTTATGTTTTAATACAAGTGGTTGAGCTTGTAGAAATGAACTTACATTAGCCTGTTTAGTTTTTCTATTTTCTGCCTTAGAAATACGCTTCATCTTTGTGTTGTTAAAAATCCAACCCTATCCAAACCGTCTTTACTCTGTCCCAAAAAAAACGAATCATGGTAAACCATGCACTTTATCTTTGAAAAACCTTTATTCATATAAAGGTTTTTTTATGCAACGGATAAAAATGATTGGGATATGATTGGGAAAATTTAAGCATGGTGCAGGAAGTTGCACTAACTATTGATAAGACAACCCCTTTCTTTTACTTGTATTTGAAATCAAAGGTTTAAAATCGTCATCCAAAGAATTGCATTGAACGTTCATGTAAGTGCAATTGGTATTGCCAAAGAAGCTGGCCACGGCTGCATCTGCCGCATCTATGCTATTAGCTATTCTCACCAGTCCGTTGATTGGGACCAGTTTAGTAGGGTCAAAAAATATCCATTGTCCGGCAATATGTGCTTCAAAACAGGCATGAAAATCAGGGGGATTTAAATTGCAGGCATACCCTGTAAAATACCTGGCAGGTATATCCAGTGCCCTGCACAAGGCAATACCCAAATGTGCAAAATCCTTGCATACGCCTTCCCGTTGTATCAGCGTGTCGTAGGCCGACGTACCGGAATCTGTGGCGCCGGATATATAGTCGGTGTGGTTAAAAATCCAGTCATTGATGGCATTTACTTTTTCGAACTCAGTCGCTAGTTGGCCAAATTCTTTGATGGCCAGTTTTCTCAGCTTATCGCTTTGGCAATGCCTGCTTGGGAAAAGATAGGGCAACACTTCTGTATTCAACTCCACAATAGGAATGTGTTGTGTCAATGATGATTCATTGATGAGTTGATACTGCACATCCACAATGGCATTATAAGTGATGGTAAAAAAAACACCCTGGTTTACTTCCATCCTGACAAACCTTGCATCCACGTTGTTCAACGTAAATTCTTCGAAGGTTAAAAAGGGTTTTGTAGCCAGTGATTCCTCCAATATCAACTGGCTGGCTGAGCGGACGGCCTGTATATTAAAAATGAAAGTGGTGGGAGAAAATACCTCATAAGACAATTCACTAAATACTTGAAACTTCATAATGTAAATGTACTGTTTAAAAACTGTTGAAATTTGTTGCGGTGCATTTCAATACCCCGGCTTATAAGGACAAGGTTTAACAACCCTTGAGCGGCATGCAACTCATTACATAAGCCTCATTGAATGCTTGCTAAACCTAATCGCTCACTTGAACTACGGTGAATTTTTGTTACAGAATTGTGTTGTCTTTTTGATGGTCAATTTATAATTTCGATTACTATTTTTAACCGGTTATTATAAATCCGAAATGGCATCAGACTCTAGTGTGTGCACGCCACTTTTATCCGAATTCATACAGGCTATCATAGCTATAGCTACCTGCCTGGCTTCAATAGGTCTGTATTTTTTTGGTATAGCAAATGAAATAGCAGACATGAAGATCTTACCAATTTTTTCGCCCAGTCTAAATTCCTTGCGGTCTCCAAGTAGCACGGCCGGTCTTAAAATAAACAGACTTTTATAACCAACCGCAGTCACTGCTGCTTCAATGGCGCCCTTGGTTTTGTTGTAAAAAATGGCTGAGTCTTTATTGGCGCCCATAGAGGAAACCAGCGCAAATTTGGAGGCTCCATTGAAATAGGCTATTTGGGCAATGCTCAATACATATTCAAAGTCTACTTTGTAAAAAGCTGGTTTGCTGCCGGCTACTTTAATGGTGGTGCCAAGGCAACAATAGACTTCATCTGCCAATACAACGGTTTTATCCGGCTTTTCAAAATCAAATACGATTTGAGTCAGCTGGTTGTGATTGATCGGCATTGGTTTTCTAACCAACGCCGTTACTGCATACCCGCCATCTGCAAGCAGCAACTGAATCAGTTCGTTGCCTACAAGTCCGGTGCTTCCGGCTACCAATGCTTTTTTCATAATAAATTTATTGACATGATGAAATGCTGCTTTTTAAAAAGCTCCGGTTTATGATTGCGGCTCACCAATATTCAGTTGGTTAAAAAAGTTCTTCTCTTCTATCTCTCTCACACCGCCGGGTTCAAGATTACCCAATGTAAGCTCTTCTATCGAAACACGGATGAGTCTTTTGCAACGGTGACGGATAGCGGCCATCATTTTTCTTACCTGGTGAAATTTGCCTTCGGTTAAAGTGATCAATAGCCAGGTGTGCGGACCATACTGGGGCAGGGTAGTATCGGTATTATAAAGTAGTTTCGGCTCGGCTATTATTTCCACATGGCAGGGTGGGGTGGTGTAATCAACGCCTCCTTTTACAACTATTCCAATGCCGGTTTGCAACCGGTTTAAATTTTCGGAACTCAATACATGGTTTACCTGCACCAGGTACGTGCGCTTGTGTGGGGTATCGCCTAGAAATAGCAGCCGGGTTACTTTTTTGTTGGTAGTTAAAAGTAATAAACCTTCTGAGTTTTGGTCGAGCCGGCCAATGGCATGCGTTCCTTCGGGGAAATTAAAATGAAGATCGCCCAATAATGCCACCTGGTGAGAACTTACAAACTGTGATACCATGTTGTAAGGCTTGTTGATTACAAAATATCGGTGCTCAGTTGCGCTCATAAACAGGTGTATACTTTTGTTGCGAAATTAGCGGACAAAATGCATACGGTGGACAAAGCTTCATAGATATTCATGGGTTGAATGGCTGCCCCGAAAAGTCAGCAGGAAAGCCCCGCCCGGCCTCCCCGAGGGAGAGATGAAAGAAGCCCGTCTGTTCCGTGCCGGACTTGTAGTGTATAGCCGGAACAAGGTTGAGCATCGTTCTGCTTTTACCACCCCGTGCATGTTTTTATTCTGATGCAGTTTTCTTTAAAGATTTTTTTTTGGAAAAAATCAGGCTTGTTTTCGTTGTAGCATTTTAAAGAAACGTTTGTTTAGAAGCAGGGACGAAAGTGTGAGTCCGCTTACAAAACCAATCCATATACCTGCCGCACCCATTTTAAAGGTGAAGGCCATTAAGCATCCTACGGGAATACCGATTACCCAATATGCAAGGGCTATGTACATGGTGGGCACTTTTACATCTTTAATGCCTCTTAATAAGCCTACTGCAATGGCCTGCGTGGCATCCGAAATTTGAAAGATGGCGGCATACAACATCAGCACCGCAGCAAGCGCCATCACATCGGGGTCGTTGTTAAATATCAGCGGCAAAAGATTTCTAAATAGTACAAAAAACAGCAACCCAATAACGCCATAAGCAACACCACTGAGCAGGGTGCTTTTACCAATGATTGAAATATCTTTCCAGTTGTTGCGGCCCCAGGCATTGCTTATCCGGATGGAGCCGCCTTGTGCCAATCCCCACGAAACCATGAAGGCAAAGGAGGCGCAGTTCAATGCGATTTGATGGGCGGCCAGTTGCACAGCTCCCAGCGTACCGATGATGATGCTGGATACTGCAAAGGCGCCCGATTCCATAGCAGCCTGTGCACTGGCGGGAACGCCTATGTGCAGCAATTCTTTGATGGTCTGTCGGTTTATTTTCCACTGTTTTTTTCTTACGGCGATGTAGCGGCTAAAAAACGGATGCACAAATAATACCGCCACAAAAATAATTAGTATCAGTATGCGGGTAATCAACGTGCCATAGCCTGCTCCGCTCAATTCAAGGCGTGGAAATCCCCAGTTGCCATACACCAGCAACCAGTTGATAAAAATATTGATGGGCAATGCAGCCAGTGAAAGCAGCATGGCTGTTCTGGTGCGTTCCAGTCCATCAGTAAATTGTTTGATTACAATAAACATCATCATCGGAATAATGGACCAGCTCATTATTTGCAGATAGGGGGCACCCAACCTTGCGACTTCGGCATCCTGCCCTAAATGATACAATACATTTTTACTTAAAACGAGGCCTACCGCAATGATGATGGCGGAGATGCTACAGAGCCAGAATCCATTGTATAAATAATGCGATACTTTTAAACCATCTTTTCGGCCATTGGCCATAGATACTGTTTGAGAGATGGCCATTGTCATACCAAAGCCCAGTACAAAGGGAATGTTAAGCACACTGTTGACCAATGCGGAGGCAGCCAGTTGCTGGTAGCTGATTTTGCCCACCATGATGCTGTCGATGATACCGAGCGCCATTTGTGTAAGCTCCCCGAAAATGATGGGGCCAGATAATTTCCAGGTTTTAAATGCTTCCGTTCTCAACGTCATAAGGCCGCAAAGCTATAGTGAACATCGGATAAATGCGTGAACATTCTTTTATGAATCCGGCGAAAGCTTATTAATCAAAATTCTCTGGCAAATATGATTTTGTTAATTAACTTTTTTAGTAAAAAGGATTAATAATCACTTGTGTACAGCGTATCCATAAGGAGCAGAATATCATCTCCTTAAATTATCATTTGAGTAGCGTAATACAAGCATAATAATGTGTTGTTGCTTATTATATGGCGCAGCGATAAATATATTTACTTCCCTATTGGCTTACTGACAGTCAGTCGAACAAATTTCAAATCCTCAGCGAGGCGCTTGCCTCGTTTTTGTCGAAGAGCCCGATTATTTCGGGAGATAGAGGCAGGGGTGAGTTTTGAATCGTCCATTTCAAAAGGGGAACTTTTTCCCCAGTTCTAAAAGCAACTCCTTTTTAATTTATCAGATTATGTAAATCGTTAATTTTATCAGATGTATTCAAAACAGGAAGCATCGTTAATCAACCAGCAATTTTGGACATCTTTTGGTCTTTACCTGGCGCCTGTACTTTCTGCCGAAGGCGAAAAAATTAACTGGGTCAATTATAAAACCGGGCAAAAGGGCATCCGGTTTATTATGATGGCCGATCACCAGTCAGCAAAAATTTCAATCATTTTATCGCATAAGGATATTGCAGAGCAGCAGGCATATTATGAGATATTTGTTCAACTAAAAAAAATCTTCCATCAAATAATGTGCGAAGACTGGCAGTGGCAATTGCACACCGCCGATGCCTTTGGCAAAATCGTCAGCGAAATATATACTACGCTTGATAATGTGAATGTGTTGAATAAAGCTAACTGGCCCGACCTCATTTCTTTTTTAAAACTGCGCATGATTGCCCTCGACACCTTTTGGTGTGAGTATAAATATGCATTTGACTAGATAATGAACCATTAGTGCCGGGCGTTCGTTTTTAAAGAGTTATCTGGTACATAACCAAAAAGAATTACGATGTGCGAAATCTTATAACCGGTGCGGAAGTCCACCAATAGCAACAGATATTTAATCTTAGTTGGCTGCTTTTTTGCAATAGTTCAAAATAAAAGACGTGTATGGTTCCTAAAATAAGTTTTAAGGGAATGATGGAAGTGCTTAAAAATTCCTTTAAGGGTTTTGATGAAAACAGGGTGATGAAGCTGAGCGCTTCGCTGGCATATTATACCGTTTTTTCCATGGGGCCCTTGTTGATTGTTATTATTTCATTGGCGGGAATTTTTCTGGGCAAAGAAGCAGCGGAAGGAAAAATATACGGACAACTGGCCGGCTTTGTGGGCGCCGATACTGCGGCCCAACTGGAGCTCATGATTAAAAATGCTTCACTTGCCGGCAAAAGTAAAATGGCTGGAATTATTGGAGGTATTGCCCTGTTGATTGGTTCTACAACCGTATTCGCAGAGATACAGGATTCCATCAATGGCATCTGGGGGTTAAGACCCAAGCCAAAAAGGGGATGGGTAAAACTGATTCAAAACCGGTTTTTGTCATTCACGGTAATCATCGGACTTGGGTTTTTGTTGTTGGTCTCACTGGGCATCAGCACTATCATTGATGGATTTAGCCAGCAGTTGCGGAACCGTTTTCCGGAGATTACCATCGTGGTATTTTATATTGCCAATCTTTGCATTACACTCGGCGTAACCACACTTATTTTTGCAGTGATATTTAAAGTGTTGCCGGACGCAACCATCCGTTGGAAAGATGTTACCACCGGAGCTCTGGCCACGGCATTGTTATTTATGCTCGGCAAGTTTGCAATTTCATTTTACATCAGTAAAAGCAATGTAGGCAGCACTTACGGCACAGCGGGGTCATTGGTGGTATTGTTGGTGTGGATTTATTATTCATCGCTTATCCTATACTTTGGTGCAGAATTTACCAAGGCTTATGCTATTAAATACGGCGCTAAAATTTATCCCAATCAATATGCTGTTACTACTAAAACGGTAGAGCTGGAAACCGGCAGCGCCTCCATACAAACAAAGGAAAAAGCAGTAATTGAAACGACAGCGATTGTAGATGGACAAGAAAAAGATATTATTACCGGAGTGAAAGAGTAGGCGGTGTAATTTTGGTAAGTGCTGGATTTATCATCTTTTTTTATAAATTGGTTCAGCTTAGTAAATTTATAATTTAATTCCCACGCCAAGGTTAAATAAAATTGCAAAACCAGTATAAAACGCTTCATCACGTTTTACAAATAACAATGTATTTGCTAGACCATTTTTAATATATCCAAGGTCGCTCGAAAGTTTTATTGTAATTTTTTTTCGAATGACTGGTTGGATACCTGTGCCTAATCCTACAAAATAAAAATTTCTGTTACTATTGCTCTGAGCCTTATTTTTAAAATTCCCATAACTCACTTTAATACCTCCATATTCATTCCATTTTTTTGACATTAAAACTTCTCCGTAGAAATTCGCTTCTGCCGTAAAATCAAATCCATTAATATGCTGTGCTAAAATTTTAGTTGATGTTATTCCGCCATTTAAAAAAAGGGAAAAATTTATACTGTCATTTAAAGGATTTTTTCTTGAAAAAAAGTATTCAAAACCAAGATTATATCTGCCAGAAAAGTTGTCGGCCAATAAGGTAGAGACTATTATATCTTTTGGTTTTAGAGATTGGGCATGAGTTTTTTTACTATAACAAATTAGCATCAGAGTGCTTATTAATATAATATTTTTTTTCATTTTTAAATAGGATTATGTATATAAAATTATCCATTAGGCAACTTCAGTTTCCGTTAGGTGAAGGAAAAAATTGAGCAGTGGTGTAATTGTTTTATTTACGCATTTAACAGTAGATAACATTTAGTCAAAATAAATCGTACCCACCAGGCTTTCTTTAGTTCCTGCATTTATGGTGAGGTAGCGGTGTTAAATGGAAAGTTTCCAGGCTGCGCAAACAAGACGAACTATCTTTTGGCTGCCGAAATAACTTGATTGTAGAATATTAGCAAAATATTTCAGTAGTATAAACGCCACTTTTATTCTTAAGTACTTTATTGCTATAAAATCCATAAGGTTGTTTAATATCCTCCAGCAAATGAAAAAAATTGCACTCCTTGCTAAGGCCCTCAAAAACCAGGGTAAAACGAATGTATTCATTCTGAACAAAGTGAAAGGTCCATTCCGGCATGATGGAAATGTTTAAATTTTTAATCAGCTTGCAACGCCTGCCGCCATCTTCAATTAAAAATGTACTGGGCCAGATGCGCACACCTGTGGGCTCCGTTGAAAAATAGCGGCAGTGTACAATGGTGCATTCTTCTGTTTGCTGATTGAGCAATTCTTTTACGGCATCGTCAATTTCTACCTGTGGTTTGGCTATGCTAATGTTGCTCATTTATACGAAAAATAAATTGTGATGATTTCTTAAGTTAGCCTTTTATTACCAGTTCGATATTAAGCATAAAATAACGAATGGAATTGTGAATTGTGAAAAATAGATCATTCACAAGTGCCCATTTACCATTGACTCCCGAAACCTATTCATCTGTTTCTATTTGTTTTATTATTTTATCTCCCAATTGTTTGCGGGCATTGGCGCCCATCTTTTTTAATTCCTCAACCCTGCCAACAATATTACCCTTGCCGCTGCTTAATTGCTTAAATGCTGCTTCATACGTTTGTTGTGCATCCTGTATTTTTTTACCTACCAGTTCCAGGTTTTCTATAAAACCAACAAATTTATCATACAAGGCACCGGCCTTATCGGCAATTTCAATGGCGTGCTGGTTTTGCAGTTCTACCCGCCACAGATCGGCAATAATTTTTAATACAGCCAGCAAGTTGGTTGGACTTACCAGCATAATTCGTTTTTCATAGGCAAATTTCCAAAGCTGCAAATCTGTTTTTACCGCTTCCAAAAATGCAGGTTCAATCGGAATAAACAACAATACATAGTCCAGTGCCTGTGCATAATGCGGATAATTTTTCCGGCTCAGTCCTTCAATGTGGTTGCGTACAGACTGCACATGTTCTTTGATAAATTGTCTTTGCATATCAACGTTCTCGGCAGAAACATATTGTTCCCATGCCAGCAGCGAAACTTTGGAATCAATGATGATTTTCCGCTGGTCAGGGTATACGACTGTAATATCAGGCTGAAGTCCTTTGCCATTTTCATCCTTGATAATATACCCTGCATTGTCCCGGATAAACTCCTGTATAAAGTATTCCCGTCCTTTTGTAAGTCCGCTGTATTCTAAAATGCTTTCCAGTATCATTTCGCCCCAATTGCCCTGTTGTTTATTGTTCCCTTTTAAGGCGGAGGTCAGGTTATTGGCTTCCTGGCTTACCAGGTGGCTCATTTCAATCAGCCGCTGTACTTCTTTGGCCAATGTGAAACGTTCTTTGCTTTCTTTATCGTACGTGTCATCCACTTTTTTCTTAAAATCTACCAATTCTGTCTTTAAAGGATCCAGGATGGCTTTCATTTTTTCTTCATTTACCTGTGTAAATTTGGCCGTTTTTTCATCTAGTATGCTCTGCGCAAGGTTGCGAAATTCAAAGCGGAATTTTTCACCAATTGATTCCAGTTCTTCTTTTTGGTTGGATAGCTTTTCATGTGCAGTTTCCAGTTGGGTTTGTAGAATCGCAATTTGTTTTTGAATTGCTTCATGTTCTGCCTGCAACAAATGATATTGATCAAATTCCTGTTTTAAAAAATGATTGGTACTTTCCGACTGGGCTACACGGCTGAGCAGATTCTCTTTTTCAATTTGCTGTTGTAATTTTTCCTGCTGCAATCGGGCGATGGTTTGTTGATCCTGGCGAAGACGTTCATTCAGTGAAAACAGTTGCTGCCGGTTGAAGGCCCTGATTGCAAAGGCCACAATTAGGCCTATGATTAATCCGGCAGCGAATAGTAAAATAGCGTTATCCATTTGGTAATTGATTTGCTGCAAGATAGCAGGTATAATTATCAGCAGATTTTTAAATATCGGTTTTTAGAGTGCAAATGTTTGATTTTGAAAATAGAAGATAATTGTGCCAGGCCTGCCCAACCCCGGTTTTAAAGGAATGGGTGGCGAATTGATAAATTCAATAATATACTATTTGATAGTTAGATTGTTTAATTCAGAATAAACGAATACGCTGTAGGAACAGGCCGTGGCCCAATGTCATTTAGTTAAGACTGAAGACCTGCCCCGTAGGG
>JBBQQP010000088.1:0-10573 GCA_038215675.1 Chitinophagales bacterium
TTAGACATCGATGATTGGTGGCTTCAATAATGCCTTTTGCCATAGAACGCCAAACAGGCCGCCAATCGTTGCTGTCTTTTACTGCGGGCCTGTCACCGCCCAGTATCCAAATTACGTTAGGTTCATTTTTGTACCGGTTGCCTATCCATTTGCCATAGGCATACGCATTGATGCTATCAAAAACTACCGGTCCTTCACCCCATAATTTTGTAACTTTATCGCCCCAGGTAGGTAATAATCCTACAAATAAATTTCGTTGCTTTGCCATGTGAATCGTGCTATCAATAACTGTAAAGTATTCACTATTTGGCGTAGCCGGATTAAGATTTTTTAGCGGTAATTCGCCATATTGATTCGGCTTACGCAAACCATCAAATTCTGCCAGGGCAGCTGCCTGAATTACGGTAAAGCCTTTTGCCGCTCTGTTATCAAGATATTGTTTTATCTCACTCAACGTAAGGCGGTGAAATAATTCCCAGCCGATATCGCCAAGCCAAAAGAAGGGCGTTCCATCTGCGTACTGCAAGTAGTGGCCGTTTGCAGTAACTTTTAATACGCCCTGTTTAAAAATATTTTGGGCTGAAACGGTAGTAAGCAACATAGAAGCGAATAGTAGTAGCAATCCATTTTTCATTTTTATTCTTTTATAGTTTTAGAAAATCACTTTATTTTAAATGCGTTAGGGTCACTTAAAAATTGGTTGGTATGCCCACCACCAGGCCCATTGAAAGACTACCGTGGAAGTTAACAAATAAAAACCAGGTTGCTGAAGCAAGCTGAAACGCAAGGTGGTGTAGCAAGCTACAGCTGAATATAAAATCTTTAAGCCATATAATTCCCAGGCGGGTTTTGTTCGCCAGATTAGGCTGCTGTTGGTTTCAGGGCAGGGATCCAAATGGAAGTAGTCAACCTTCATTTGCAGGTTGGCGGGTTGCAAGCTGTGTGGCGTTATGGGGTAGGGTAGTGAATGATGTGACGATTGCGTCTCTAATAGATATCTGGTGAGGCCTGTACTAAAAAAGTAAGGAACAAGATGTAAAAGCGGCGAACAGGTAACACTATAAACGGTTTGATGGGAGCTTAGTCAAACAATTGGAAACGCAGGTCTGCCAATTGATCGGGTCAAGTTGGCGATCCGAATAAATCGATGGCTACTTGCTCCATCGGTTAACATATGCTGACTTGAATATCCTGCGGTAGAGTCTATTTTTCACCAATGCATTGATGCTGATCGTACGTTTTGATTTCTTTCATCGATTCAGCGCAAATGCAAATTAAAGGCAAAAGTGTATCTCGATTTTCTAAACGTATACTTTATCTCCCTATTGGTCTGACACGGAACTTCCTGTACCATAACCATAAACTTTTAATACCTTTTCTTTTTTAGTTGCAGTGTTATATAGTCTGATAGAAACAGAAGTATCAACAATCTAAGTGTATGCTGCTTTATCGAAGACATCGTCTGTAATGTATGTAGCGGTATGATTGCTGAGTGAGTCATTTTCTTTTTGAAAGTATTGAACTTTTTAACCAGTACCCGGAAACATTGTTCGGTTTCTTCTACATCAAACTGTTTATGTGAAGCTAAGTTTTTCTCAGGCTTTTTGCTGTTCCTTACTTCTAGAATCCTTACTTCTCCTTTCCGCTCAACAGTTGAATTATTGCAGGAATTTTACGAAATACAGATTAACAAAGCGGAAAGTATAATCAAGCTTTTTGCGCCCGGTATTTGGCCGGTCTTTTAAAATATATTTTCGTCAGACCTGTTTAGTTTACAGTTACAGTTTAATTTGTAAATCGTCGCAATTGGTTGATGATACAACGCTGTGCTGTGTTTCAGGTAGAGAGATTAAATTCTCTCCGCCCGGAAACACAGCCGGTTGAAAATTAAATGTAATAGTAAATTTTAAAAGTTGGGTAACGATATTTTCAATCACCAACTACGGATTCGATTTACTTTTTTGGTTTATGGGTTTTTCAAAACAAGGCCTTAATGCATCGAACGCAAAAGAATTTAATAAAGGCTCAAAAAAATAATCAGCAAAGATTTAATTCAAAAATTTACTGGGACTTTCCATAATTATTTTTATCCTTTTGGTGCAAACACATTTAAGGTGAGCGTTAGATTATCTGATAGTACCATGCTATTTCCGCCTACCTTAAAATCTCTCCGGTTTAATACCACTTTTCCATTAAAAAGATACCCGCCATTTTGTGCCGTAGCGCTAAACGGTATCGAAAAAGTTTTACTGGTTCCTTTTACCGTAAATTTCCCTTTTACAAGATATAAGCCAGCTGTGGTCGTTTTTTCTACCTTATCGGATGAAAATGAAATCTTCGGGTATTTAGCAACATCAAAATATTCTTCTTTTCGAAGATGACTATCTCTTGAGCCATTGTCAGTATTGATGGTAGCTGCATCAACCGTTACTTTAAAAATGGTCGCTTCCAGATTATTTGGATCAAAATTAATATTGCCTTGCAAATTCTTAAATGAGCCGCTTACACTAAATCCAAAATTTTTAATCGCAAATGTCACCGAGGACCCTTTATCAGACGGGGTATAGCTTTGGGCAATAGACAGAGATGAACAAAAGATTAATATAGTGAAGCAAAAAATAGCTATCCTTTTCATGGTATTGTTTTTTAAATTGTGTGTTTTTATTTCCTGAAGGGCGCATAAGATACACCAAGCATAATCATGGATGATTTAGAACGAAAACGATCATTTGATTCATTCAGGTTTGGCAACTGCTGTATTTTTGTATCCGTGGTATATTCACTAAATAAGAATTGATATCCAAGTTTTACTGCCAGCTTTGGAGTTGCCCAAAAACTCGCATACCATTCAGAATTTAGAGAGCCTATGTCGCTATCACTAATCAGCAGCAAATTAAACGAGGTAGGCTTAGCCGTTACCTTACTGTTTCTGTATACTCCATTTTGCTGCGGGCCAAAAGTGAATCCAATTGCATCAATGTTTACACCCAGCTCAAGCCTGTTTTTGAAGTACGGCAGCAGGTACGATAAATAAATTCCAGCGTTTAAAAAATAGGTTTGTGATTTTGCAAACCTTACTGTATCTATATTGCCTGGGATATTTTCGGAAAACAACGCTGCAATACTTGATTTGCCGCTTGTATATTTTGCAGGTGCTGTTGTATAGTCAAGGTCGGACCCAATGAAGTTTGTAAACCGCAGACCGTACCCAATGTTGAACCGCTGCTTTTTACCAACTGCTTGCTTGTGCGTCCACGAAATTGCCGTTGCAAAACTGCCTGACCCTGCATTTACAGATAGTCCGTAAGAATTTTTTTCTTTGTAGCTCAGTTTTTGCGCAAAACAAATATTGCAGGTAAGCAACAGGCAGCTTAAAAATATCCAGTTTTTTAGTTTCATAAATCTCAGTTTTTTTTAAATGATATACTTTTTATTAATGCGTAAGACGTGTAAAGCCAATGTGCATGCCCGCCGTCATCACCGGGAGGGAGCCTATCCCAATTCCCTTTAGCGGCATTTGCAGGTAAGGTTCTATACGGATATTGCCATAAGAACCGATTTTACTTTCATACCCAAGGCTTATATCCAGTGCAGCTGCGAGGTAGCGGGAATTATTATTATAGGTGCCAGTCATATTTTGCTCTGTGCCATTTGTTATAGACCGATATTTATTGTATTCGTTTGTCATGATGTAACTAGAAACGCCGACGATTGAATAAAAATGTGAATTGCCTTTTCTACTCAGGTTATATTTTATTTTAACTGGGATTTCAAGTACCGCACAGCTTCCTTCCAGGCTCAGTACCTTCATGTTTGCAGGCATAATGGCGCTTAATTTTGTCATGTCAAAATATTTTCCGCTGCTGAAATAATTTTTTCGGTCATACATCAATCCAGTTTCAATTGACAATGAAGGATTGATTTGGTAACCTGCTATCACACCAATATCATACCCTGGTTTTTGAAGTCCCTGTGTTTTTATCTGGTTAAAAGAAACACCAGTCATAAAGCCAAGATAAATCCCTTTTTGTTGTTTTCGATTTTCTTTATTGTTTAAAGAAGCTTTTTTTTCTGCATTAATATCCGCTCTTTTGCCGGGTAGTTTCATAGATGAAATGGATTGGAGCAATACAAAATTATTGGTAGCATATTCAGACGCATCCTGCGTTTGGATTACCGCTGTTGCATTGCTGATTTTTTCTGGAAATATTTTTTCAGTTAAACCCGGCTCATCAGTTGCCGTAATTTTTTCTGATTCTTTATTATCAATTATACCGCTGGAATTACTATAACGGTGTTTTCTTTTTTTAGAATTCTGTGCGATATTTTTTGTATTCAGCAGGTCCTGCTTTGCATCAACCTCAGTTCCATTATTTAGTGATTTTTTTTTATCGGTATTTTTTTTAGTTGGCACTATCAGCGCTTCTTTATTTTTATTATCATCCTTCCCTTTTATTGCTTCAGTCAATATTTTTTGCTCGTTCTTTTTGGCCAAAAGCGAAACGTTTTTGTTCTGGTTATAATTTACTATAAAACCGGCTATCAGTAAAAACAGGCTTAGAGAAAGTATTAAAACGCTGTACTTTTTTAAATCTTTTCCTTTGAGCGTAGTAATTGCCGCACCAGGATTTTGCTCCAGTAAAGGCGCAATATTATCCCAGTCATCCCGGGCTTTTTTAAGCAAATACCCCTCAGCTGCTCTCCTAAATAAGTCGTCCATATTGTTTTCTACATCCGACATAACTTTTGCTCCTCCATTTTTTTAATTCGGTTTTGCAATATTCCCCTGGCCCTGGAAAGGTTTGATTTCGATGTGCCGACGGGTATTTTTATCATGCCTGCTATTTCATTGTGTGTATAGCCATCAATTACGTATAGATTAAAAACAACTCTGCAGGTAGGCGGAAGTTCTTTTATGAGAACGATTAAATCTTTATATAGCAACAGCTGGTCTGCATTCTGGCTATTGTCTCTAATCTCCCAAACGTGTTCTGGTATACCACCTATTTCTGGTAGCATATTTCCCCTGCGCAATTCGTCTATGGCTGTGTTCACTAAAATCCTTTTAAACCACCCCATAAATTTTTTTTCATGATCCGTGTCATCACCCACTTCAAACTTTTCAAAGTTTTTGAAAAGTTTTACGAAACCATCGTTTACTACATCCACGGCTCTCTCGTACCTGTAAATGTAACGGAACACTATTTTTAAGGCGTAGCCACGATAATGGTTATAAATAATCCGCTGATATTTATAATCCTGTTGTTTGCACCCTTCTATGATATGTGTTATGTTTTCCAAATTGAGATCAACAATTTATAAGTACAATTCATTTTTTATTTTAATTCCGCACTGCCAAATGGCACATTAAACTGCTGGCAAAAGATAAGTGCGTATTTATAGGTAGTAAAATCCGGGTTGTTCGCCACCTGGTATACCTGGTCACCATTGGTAGATTTTAATTTGCCCAGATCAATAAAATTGACAGGTTGTAATTGTTTTGAAAGATAAACACGCAGATCTGGTCCGCCACTTACATTCATATTTTTTAATGCTAAAGAATATACGCCGTTTTTTAAAAGAATCAGCGCCGTGCCGGTTGCGCTTTTGCCAGGTGCACTTATAAAGGAGCCGGTGTATTTTACTGCCCCGTTGGTTGTGTCGATAGTGTCTGTAGCAGGCACTTCAGTTAGAGGGCTTTCTTTTGAACAGGCCATTAGCCAAATTGAAATCGAAACAAATAACAGTATCTTACCCAGTTTTTTCATAGTCTTTATTTTTTTATCAACTTAATTGTAAAGTGTAATTATTTAATCGTTTCAACTTTCCTTGGAAAAAATTAGCTCTGTTAGTCAAGTGTTGATTATTTTCTTTGAAAAAATTATTATGCTACTAAACTTGTCACAATAAATAAATACGGAATAGTTTGAAAAGGGTTGCAACCACTTTAAAATAAGAAGCCAATACATTCAGAAAGTTGCAACTTGTTTATGCGGGCAGGTATTTGAATAAATTTTTATAAAAAAGTTGCTATATTTTTTACAAAGAAATTTTCTTTTAAAACCTGCTTTCGCAGGTGAAAATCTTTTATCGCTTTTGAAATCTCCTGAAAAACCGATTTGATAAACGTTTTTTTTGTTTAAAGGGGTTACTTTTTCTACAAAAGTATTTACAAGTGACAGCGAAGGAGCTGTACATGTATTCGAATCATTCCGGCTAGAGGCGGTTCATTTGCACCAGGAACAGCATAAATTTTGGCACGACATCCAGGTTTCAGGCCAAAATTAGAAAATAGATTATAACAGGATTACCAGTGCCAATGGAGGTAGCTTCATTGATATTTTAATTAGACAAAGGAGTTGCAGGTACTTGAGAAAATGATTGTGTGCCAATAATAACTCTGTGTTATAAAATGCTTACACCACATTCCACCAGGGCTTATCATCACCATCCTTTTTCGATGGCTTGTTTACACCAGGGGGCACAATGGGTTTAGTTGGAGATAAATTAGTATCGTAAACCGGAGCCTTTAAAATATTATTTTGAAAGAGCACCGTAATCGATTGTTTAACATGATTGCCTTTCTTTGGGTTTGCTTTACCAATAAATTGGTATACACTTTCGGCCATTGCAAAAAACAAATATTCTGCAATAGTTTCCGAATCGGTCAAAGCTGCTTTTCTTATAATCTCCATCGTTTTAAATATGCAGTGAATTAAAATTCTGACGAACGTTTATACCTATTTAAGTCAGGGAATTCAAAGTGCTGCTTAGCGCAAATACTTAATCAAAATAATAAGCTCACGATAAGAACGAAAACTAAGAAGCAGTTAATTTTAATTAATGCCACGAATGCACGAATAATCACTAATTTTTTATATAAAAAATGTTCTATCCATGTCAGTTAGTTCAATTGGTGGCAATTAAAATTATATATGGCAAATGTTGAAACGATTATTAAACAGCTTCTAAATTACGAACGTACGGCCGAAGCCACTGCTGAAAGCGAAATAAGTTATTTGCAATATTTTAAAAATATTTTAAACAGTTGAATTGAGAGAAGCCAGGTAAAGTCTGTTTTTCCCCTGCATTTTAGCAAAGTGTAATAAAACTGAATAAGCGAAATTTCGGGGTGAACTAATATCGCACGAATAAAAATTTCGGGGACTACCTACCCGGTTACTGCCAACTAATTTGTTTTAGCTTCCAGCCGCTTTAGCTGCTGCTTCACCCGTAACCAATGCGCCTTCCATAAAGCCCTGCCAGTCTGCCAAATGTTCACCCGCAAAATGTGTATGCATAAATGACTTTTTTAAAACAGGCATAATGGTAAACAACTGACCTGGCTTGTACAGGGCATAGGCACCTCTTGTGAATTCATCGTTGCCCCAATAATAATTTGTATGACGCCCTATTTTTTGTTGCACATCGCCAAAAGCAGGTTGTAGCGCCTGTGTGATAATGGAAGTATGAAAAGCATCATCCTGGTTGGCGATTAGCGCAGCTTTATCTCCAATAGTGTACGACATTAAAACGCCTTTTGGTCCGGGTTGATTTTTGGTGGCATTGTAAAAATAATGTGCGGGTAAATCGGTCACCAAATCAAAATCTTCTGGCCAGAATTTTTCATTGAACAGCACAGGATGCTTATTAATCCTGGCATACTGTAAAGATTTGATGGCACTTACTTTTTCAGCTGGTAAAGCAGGTACCCATTCCACTTTATTAAGAGAAAAAGTAGGTAATGTACAAATCACTTTATCTGCAGTAAATATGGCGCCGTTTTTACAAGTTACTTTTACGTTAGCTCCTGTTTGATCTACCTTGCTTACATAATGATTGAGTAAAATATTTTTTTCTCCTACCGCTTCTGCCAGTTTTTCGGCCAGCTTACCGTTGCCGCCTTTGATCTTAAAATCCATTTCGTTTTTCTCGCTGCTCTCCGCATATTCTGCCAGCGCTGCATAGGCTGAAACATGCCGGATACTTTCTCCGAAATCAGTACTGTCCAATAATTCCCGAATGTCAAGATCACGACCGTCGCAGCCACTATTTACCAGGTAACGCCACCAATCATAACTATCAAGCTGTTTTTTTTGCGTACCTGTCATGCCTTCATATTTCCCTAAAATGTCTTTCCATTTTTGATTCCAGTCATCAGAATAATTCCACTTACCCTTGGCCGAATATTCTCCTTTATAAACCAGGTGTGTTTCAAATTGATTGTTCATCAATTCTAATTTGAATTCCCCGCACAAATCCTTTATGCGGGTATGCGAGTCGCCCACCCATTCGGCGCCCAGTTCTACTACCAAATCTTCGCCAGGAATTTTGTAAGAATGAACCCTGCCTCCAATGCGATTGCGGGCTTCCAGCACGGTTACTTTTATACCATTTTTTACAAGCGCATTGGCAGCTGCCAAACCAGCAAAGCCGGCACCCAAAATAATTACATGTGTAGGCTTGACTGTAAAAAAGGAGTAGGAATTTTTTGCACTCACTAAAGTGCCCGCCATTGCTACAGCAGTTTGTTTTAAGAACGATCTTCTTGATGTCATAAAGTTTCCGGTTATTTTCTGAAATCTAAAAAATAGTTTTGGTAATTAAAATAGGTTTGTAGTAAATGGTATACATTCAGCAGTAACCGGCTGGTGCAGGTAAGTATATTGCAAAAAGTAAAACAACTATTTCAATTTTACCGGGATGATTTGCAACGGTCGTCCGACAAGGTAACGCTGTTACATATTGAAAACAACTCGTGTACACAAAGTCAATACGATCGATCGCTCAGTTTCTTTCTTTGTAAATTATTTTCAAAAGAACTTTTGAAAAAAGGATATATTGTTTGGCAGGGTGAAATCTTTTAAATATTGTGACTCATGTACACCTGTATCTTCAGACCATACATTTCTCTGCAAATAATAAATGATAGACATCTTGTCAATAAACAGTAACAGTGGTGAGTTTTATTTGCGATCAATTTTCATTGTCGGGGTTTCGCAGGAAAGCATTTTAATTGAGCACCTGTGCGGTGAAAACTCAGCAAATGCAATTCGCCATCGTTGCTCCATGGCTACAGGTCGTTTTGTATAATAATGTATTGCACAGGTACTGAATCCACCAGCACACATTGTTTGCTGACAGGTAAAATACAAATCCACCCTCCTGCATTGCGTTGGCATCGATGTGTAGAATTACGGGTTTGCCATGTCTTGATCCCACCGCTTTGGCCGTTTCCATTTGCCAGCCTAAGTGAACATGCTGGCGCTGTTGTTTGGTTAATCCTTCTTTTAAAATACTGTTGATAAATCTGTCTGCGGTACCATGATATAAAATGCCAGGCGGAATTGCTGGTTTCAAATTTAATTCTACCTCAATGCTGTGGCCCTGGTTGGCTCTTATCAAGGTTTTGTCGTCATTAAAGCTGAACCTTTTCTTATCGTTTGTTTCTACAGCCATAGTCATTGTTGCCATGTAGACTGTATTACCGTTTGCATTTATTTTTTTAATTAGTTCTTGTACATTGGTCCAGCCGTTTTCGTCTAACTGTATACCGATTGCTTCCGGCTGGTGACGGAGTACAAGGCTCATTAATTTGCTGATACGTTTTAATTGTTTTTCCATTTTTAATTTTTTAATTGATCAATTGGATCGGTCGACATTTGTTTAAGACGGAGCAGGTAAGCGTTTTATAAATTATAACCTTTTGTTGCTAAAATCCCACCTGGTTATTTTATTTAGCTATGCATTTCATGTTCTATAGGAACATTAGGTGGGTAGAAAAATAACACCAATAGATGAGGCGTTCCGCAGGAACGCTATGTGCTTTAAAACAGGATCCACATACCGTTCCTACGGAACGTGAATTGGTAATAAACATTTCTTTATCTACCCACATAATGCCCCGATGGGGCAAAGATGAAATCTTAAATAAGCGATCTTGCTCATCGGGATTGGAAGGTCATCGGTTCGCTGATATATTTCAAATTTTTTCCATTTTTATTTTTTTAATTGATCTCTTGCTCCCATCAAGGCAAAGCCAAGTAGATTTGTTCCTTTCCATTGCAAAGGATTGAATACAGCTGAATTGTCCTTTGATAAACCAATGCCCCAGATGAAATCAACAAGGCTGGCTTCCGCAATAATTTTGTCACCGGTTTGAATCAAATATTCTTTTAGATTTTTGTTTTGAGAGAATTTATGCAGGTTTCCTTCCAACACCAGCTCGTAAGCTTTTGTCTCCCAAATGATGGGATCAAAATTCTTTACTGACCTGCCTATTTTTTTTACGGCTGCCGGCTCTGCGGTTTGCAATATCAACTCGAAGTTTTCTTTGTCTTTAAACAACAAGGCTTTCTTTGCCATCATCCAATGTTCTGCTGTTGGGTAAGTTATCCCTTCCACTGCAAACGCCGAAGGGAACCATTGACTGAAGCAAGATTTGTCAATTACAGACGCAGATTTTTGAGTGTGTCCCCAAAAGAATAAATAGTCAGGATGCACCTCATTTTCTATTTGCGCCTTGAGCCAGTCCAGTGAATATTTCATTGTTGTATTTTTTTAATTAATCGAT
>JBBQQP010000089.1:0-10564 GCA_038215675.1 Chitinophagales bacterium
GTATGCTATCGAATGTACTCTCATCCCTTTTCACTTATTTAATTCAAAGCTATTGGTACATTTTTATATAATCTCAAAGAACTATTTTTACTTTTGCAAACATAGGAGCTATCGGGTGGTCAATTTCACCATTCACATTTCACCACTCACAAAACAAACCGTCACTTTATTCTTTACACAGCATCAGAGTATTTTCAGCATCCAGATATCGCAACCATTGTGACCGGTATTGCCCAGGGGTCCTTTTAAGTAATTGAATCCAAATTTTTCATACATCGGCACTGCAATAACCAACTCGGGCATTGTTTCCAGGTACACTTTTTTATAGCCTGCTTCATGGGCAGTGTTCAAACATTCCTGCATCAACATTTTCCCCAGTCCCTTACCCCTGGCTATGGGAGCAAGGTACATTTTTACCAACTCACAGGTATCTGCATCCAAGCCAGCAGTAGGAAATATACCTCCTCCACCTACGATCTCATTGTCCATCAGAGCCACCTGGTAAATACCATTTCCGGTTTTAAATAATTCATGTAAATGATCGGTACTTTCATCAAAATAAACTGTACCGGGCTTGTTGGCATTGAATTCTGATAGGGCATTCCTTATAATAATTGCCAATGCCGCGTTGTCGGCCGGTTCAATTAATCGGATAGTAATATTGTGCATGTAGTTTAGCGTTTTTCTCCGAAGCGGATTAGGTTATTGTTATTGTCTGCGATGGTAAATTCTTTGGTACCCCAGGGCTTTTCGGCTAATTTGTTTTTTAGTTCAATTAATCCTTTCGAACATATACTTGTATAAAAGTCTTCTATATTTTCAACCATGATGAGACACCCTGAAAAAACATTGCTTGTCTTGAGTGTTTTCAGCACCAGGTGTATTTCGGTCGTTCTCAATTTTAATATGCCATAACTGCCAAAGTTTATCCCGGCGAAACCAAGTTTTGCTTCATAAAAGTCAAGGGCTTCCCGGATATTGGCTACAGGTAATACGGGAATGGCTTTATTCAACATTGTACAATATTCACTGTTTTGATGAAAGGTATTTTAAAAATCTTTATTTTCGGGACCTTAACTAAAAAAATATTTTGGAAGTAATACAAAAATACGATGAAGATGAATTGGTGCTATTGCTTCAAAGGCAGGACCAGCAAGCATTTTCCTATTTGTACGATAATTATGCCCCGGCGTTGAACGGAGTAATTTTCAGGTTGGTGGAGGATAAAGCGCTCTCGGAAGATATTTTGCAGGAAGCTTTTGTAAAAATTTGGAATAATTTTTCAAGCTATGATCCGGCAAAAGGCCGGTTATTTACCTGGATGATGAATCTTACCCGAAATTTAACCATCGATACGCTAAGAAGTAAAGGGTATAAGAAACAAAGTAAAATCTCAGGAGATGAAAATTCCGTAAATAATTTAACCGATGCCGGAACTGGCATTGACAAATTTGATGCAATAGGGCTTCGGAAACAATTGGGAAATTTAAAACCAGACCAGCAAAAGGTAATTGATCTGGCCTATTTTGGCGGATTTACACAGGAAGAAATATCAACGGAATTAGGTATACCGCTTGGCACGGTTAAAACCAGAATGCGTACGGCCATATTGGAATTAAGAAAAATATTGAAATATACATAACATTGGAAATACAAGATATCATATCATCGGGTTTACTGGAGTTGTATGCTGCCGGAATTGCTTCCGAAACGGAAACCCGGCAAGTACACGAATGGGTGAGTTTATACCCGGAAGTAGCTGTTGAGTTAAAAGAGATCATGATTGGGGTAGAATCTTATGCCACAGTTCAAGCAATGGTACCTTCTGCCAGCGTAAAAGAAAAAATATTTGCCCGGATTAACACAAAGGAGAGCGGGAAAGTAATTCCGATACAGCCAGTTGCTGATAACGAGTTTAAACAAATAGAAAGATATCCTTATTGGAAAATGATAGCTGCCGCTTCCGTTATAATGTTAATTGCAAGCATTGTACTAAACGTTTTTACTTATAATAAATTCAGCAAGGCAGATCAAAACCTGTTGGCTTTAAAGGAAACAGTTGACAGCATCCAGGAGAAGAAGAATGAGATGGAAGCCGATATGAACATCGTGCAAAGTAAGTATAGCATGCCGGTTTCATTAAAGGGATTGGAAGCTGCGCCGGATGCAGCAGCAAAAATTTTCTGGATGCAAAATACCGGTGAAGTATTTATTGACCCCAGTAATTTACCAGATGCTCCGGCAGGAAAGCAATACCAGTTATGGGGCATTGTAGATGGTAAACCTGTTGATGGGGGAATGATTTTAACTTCAAAAAAAGGAGATAAATACCGTATACAAAAAATGAAAACCTTTGGTAAGGTAGAGGCGTTTGCAGTAACACTGGAGCCGGAAAAGGGAAACGCAACACCACAGGGCCCCATGTTTGTAATGGGTAAAATGTAGATATATCAACCAACATAACCAAGTAAACAGTGCCGGAATTTATTTCCGGCATTGTTATTTACAAGAATCGGCATTGTTATTTATAAGAATTTCTTACCCGATATTTTGAAAATAACTTCCCCACTGCTTTTCCATTTTTGTGTATTTCTCCAGGTATTTACCTGCAGAGTTCAATTTTTTTTAATTATTTTATTTTTATAAATAAGTCAATCCGTTTTTTATCATCTGTCGTAGATGAATGAAAATAATTTAAAAAAAGCATTAAATTTTAGTAAATGAAAAAGCTTAAAACAATGATGATCGTAGCAGCTGCTGCGTTGGTTACCTCAACCTCTTTTGCGCAGATGGATGCTATGTCAAAAGAAAAAACAGTAGAGGTTGGCGGAGCGCTAATGTATCCCTTTAAAGACATTGTGTCAAATGCTGTAAACAGTAAAGATCATACAACGCTGGTTGCTGCTGTAAAAGCCGCCGGACTTGTTGAAACTTTACAAAGTGCAGGACCTTTTACCGTATTTGCACCTACCAATGCTGCTTTTAATATGTTACCAGCCGGCACGGTAGATAATTTATTGAAACCAGAAAATAAAGGAACCCTTACAGCAGTGTTAACTTACCACGTAGTGGGTGGTAAATTAAGTGCTGCTGAAATTGTAAAGTTGATAAAAGCTGGTAAGGGAAAAGCAGTGGTTAAAACAGTAGCTGGTGGAAATCTAACATTGGGAATGAAAGGCAAGATGGTTTCTATTACAGATGAAAATGGTGGTGTGGCTTATGTTACAATTAAAGATGTGAATCAAAGCAATGGTGTAATACATGTAATTGATCATGTATTGCTTCCGAAATAGTTTTTAGGGTTTTAGTTTGATGGTTTTGCGGTTTCGGTTTTCCGAAACCGCATTTTTTATTTCCATGCTTTAGCTTGATGCAATTGTTTTACAAGGCCAGTAAACTGCAACCCCTGATATCAGAATTATCCAATCTGCCTAAAATTTCAAAACTACGATCCGGGTAAAGTTTACCTGCATCTTCTGTTGCTATAAATGAGCAGGAATAAATATTGGCGAGATCGATTACATTGATAGCTCCGCTTATTATGCCGGATACACCCGCAGTGTGTAATGCAAAGGGGTCGTCTTCTTCCCGAAGTAAAACTTTCATCCATGGCGGACAATTGAATATGCCCGATCCATAAGAATAAGCCTGGCTCAGGAGTTCCGTCATGCCATACTCGGAATGGATATTTTTTAATTGAAAACTATTGGATAAAATTTCGTGAACCTGTTCCCTTGTCATTTCTTTGCGGCGGCCCTTCATGCCACCCGTTTCCATGATGGATGTAAAACGCAGCGGCATGGGATATATTTCTGCAAAATCAAGCAAGGCAAATGTTACGCCGATCAGCATGGTTTTTTGCTGCTGCTTTTCAAGGGACTGTAAAGTGCTACTTAATTGCTCCCATTCATTTAAGTAAAAGCCACTTTGTGGATGTTTGCTTTGTTGAATGAGGCTATCGGCCATCATTACCAGCGAAGAATTATTTCTTTCCAGATAGGAGGGGAGCAAACCGATAATGCACCATTTGGCCGGGTCACCATAAAATAAACGAAAGGCTTCATTAAAGCTTTTTTGGTACAAGCCAGAGGCCTTTACAAAATGTTTACTGTTGATAGTTTGCGTGGTACCGCTGCTCTCGAAAATAACTTCTGCTTCAAACAAAGTAGTGCTTACCCTGTGCGATTTAAAAAACTGGATGGGTAAAAAAGGAATTAGTTCAATACTTGATATTTTTTTGGGATATACTTTCAGCGTATCGCAATACTTTTGGTACAACTCACAATTTTCATATTGAAATTGAAAAACCTCCAACGCAATCGAATTGAAAGTGTCCGGGTTTGCAGTAAATATTTTATCCTGGAGGTCAATATTTTTAACAGATGGATTCAATTTCTATCAGTAAATTTGAAAAATAATCTACAAAGATGCGTAACACAATTTTAATAGTCGTTGTAAGTTTGATATTTCTGGGCTGTACCAAGGATAAATTTTCAACTACTCCCCAACTTACTTATAAATCAGCCAATACAGATCGGTTATTCCGTGACCAGGTTATACAGTTTTCTTTATCCTTTACAGATGCAGAGGGCGATGTGATTGATACGATGTATGTACAAAAAGTGAGTTTAAACTGTAGAGCCAGCAATTTTTTTGAAAGAGTGCCAATTCCAGATTTTGCAACTAACAAAAATTTAAAATCCGATATATTGATTTCTTACGCCAATGGAATTAATAGCCCGCCTTTTACCACCATTGCATCAAGGTGCAACTTTAATGATACCTGTTATTTTCGTTTTATGTTGAAAGATAAAGCAAACAATAAAAGTGACACAGTAAGGTCTGAAACGATTGTGATATTCAGATAGGTCGACAAAACACGGTAATGGTTTTACAAAGTTTTTCATTTATCAGTCAATACAAATGAAATGGCTGTTTCACTTTATATTATCACATTCCATTTTTATTGCCTTCTGTGCAGCGGCACTTAGTTTGCAAACCCTGCGGTTACTATCACTCCCAATAAATGGATACTTGCTGGCATTTATTTTTTTTGCAGCATTGGGTGGTTATAATGCTTATTGGATTGTAAGCAGCTACTTCTTCAACCGGCAAATCGAACTTCGTTTTTTTTTGCAAAAGCGAGCCAGTTCTTTTTTAGTGTTGATTATCGCCATGATTGGTTTAGTTTTTTCCCTGGCACAGTTGCACTTGTTCATGTACAATTTGGTTATTGCTGCGCTGTTGATGGCCGTTTACAGTCTTCCGGTTGCGCCTTTTAAAAGATTGCATTTTTTGCGAAAAACAGGCGTGCAAAAAACATTTATTCTTGCCTTAGCCTGGACGATTGTTACAACAATGGTTCCTCTTCAAATGTCAATTCTGTCAATGGGGCATGCAGCGCTGTTGATTTTTCTGAGTCGCTTTCTCTTTATGCTCATGCTTTGCATCATCTTTGACAAACGGGATGCTGCGATTGACAAACTGCGTGGCTTACAAAGTTTAGCAACCGAAATAAAGCCCATTGTACTGCACTACCTGATCGGTTTTATCTTTATCGGTTACATGCTCATCAGCTATTCTATGTTAGCACAGCAAGTTGGTATGGGCCGGGTAATTGCGCTTTTTATAACAGGACTGGTTACGATTTTTGTTTACATCCGTTCGTTTAAAAAACGAGGTTATTTTTTTTATTATTTCCTGGTAGATGGATTGATGTTTCTATCTGCAGTGCTGACAGAGTTGGCTAATATGGTTATTAGTAACGCATAATTCAAAGAGTTTAGTAGCATCCTTACAACAATCGCTTTACATTAGTTAATTTTACAAAAAAATTAATCCCATGGTAAAAGCAAAAGAGGCAAAGGAGAAGGCATCCAAAAGTATCCTGTCGAATGAGTCGTACACATTTTTAAAGAATTATATCAACAATCCATCGCCGGTAGGATTTGAAAGCAGCGGGCAAAAAATGTGGCTGGATTATGTAAAGCCATTCTCCGATTCTTTCTTTACCGATCCTTATGGTACAGCGGTTGCCGTTATAAATCCTACGGCACCTTTTAAAGTAGTGATTGAGGCACATGCAGATGAAATTAGTTGGTTTGTAAACTACATCACGTCGGAAGGATTGATTTACGTAAAACGAAACGGTGGAGTAGATCACCAGATTGCACCTTCTATGCGGGTGTTGATTCATGGTAAAAAGGGCGTCGTAAAAGCCGTATTTGGATGGCCTGCAATTCATACCCGGATGGGTAATGGTGATAAGGAAACCCAGCCAAAAGTTGAAAACCTTTTTTTGGATTGTGGAGCCAGAACTAAGAAAGAAGTAGATGCTTTGGGCCTGCATATTGGTGCCGTTGTTACCTACGAAGCAGGTTATGAAGAACTGGCTTATGATTACCTGATTGGCCGCGCTTTCGACAACAGGGTGGGTGGTTTTATGATTGCGGAAGTAGCCCGCTTGCTGAAACAAAATAAAAAGAAATTGCCCTTTGCCTTATACATCGTAAATGCAGTGCAGGAAGAAATTGGTTTACGCGGTGCAGAAATGATTGCCCGCAGAATTAAACCAGATATTGCCATCATCACCGATGTAACACATGATACGTCTACCCCAATGATCAATAAAATGATACAGGGTGATACCGTTTGTGGCAAAGGTCCGTCGCTTACATTTGGCCCGGCGGTGCATAATAAATTATTGGATATCGTGCAGGATGTAGCGGCTAAAAACAAAATTGATGTACAGTTACATGCTGTTAGCAGAAGCACCGGTACAGATACCGATTCATTTGCTTACGCCAATGATGGTTGCCCTTCGGTATTGATCTCAATTCCGCTCCGCTATATGCACACTACAGTAGAAATGCTGCATAAAAGCGACGTGGAAAACACCATACGATTGATGTACGAAACTTTACTAACGCTATCGCCTAAAACCAATTTAAGTTATTTTTAAATGATTGTACCTATGAGGTTTTAAAACCTCATAGGTACAATCTAAATTTTTTTTTCAGAAAAATTTCAAGTGCTTTTTGTTGTTGCTAATTCAATAAAAAAACGGGCGTCAAAAAAACATAGAATCCACCGGGAAGATACAGTTAGAGATAGTGGTGTGCATTTGCAGGCCTTTGTAAGAACAGGCCGTGGCCTGTTTGAAAACAAAATAAATCAAATTGCAAACAGAACAGACCACGGCCTGTTCCTACATCGGTAACAATGGCAATTTATTGGATATTTAAATAATTGATCGCAGTCGGTTAATGATTATTATTTTAAAATGCCTTTATCCATCTGAAAAAAAATATCCAGGACGGTACCTTCTCCTTTTAATGACGATTCGTGAAAACCTCCTAAAGTATTTTGATGAATCCCACGGAGAAGAAAGCACCTTGTAATTCATCAGAGGTATTTACAAAAAATAAAAAATAGTGGAAATAAAAAAGGAGGAAAATGGGTGTCTTCAAAACAATGTAACCACTAATTGGCGGGGAAAGTTCTAACAATTGAGAAAGAGCGTTTCTTTTAGTTTGATTCAGGTAATAAACGGGGATATTTTAATTCAATTGCAACGCAGGCAGGCGATAGGTTTGCGAATCGTATACAAACAGTTCATCGATCTCAATGGTCCAGTATTTATGTAATGGTGTCGTGAGCAGGTAATCTTCTACTTCCTTCTTACTGGTTGCATTAATGATCATCCAGCATCGCTGTGTTTCCATGCTCACCGAGTAGTAATCCATGATTCCTTTATCAATCAGGTGATCCACAATTTTCCGGTGATCTGGTACCAGGCTCATAAATTCATCATCCATTTCGAAATGAATGGTTACCTGGTATTTGCTGAAATGTTCTTCATTTAAATTGTCCATGGTACAATATTATTTTCCCATTCTTTTTTAAAGGGGGCAGTGATTTTAATGTAGTTATCGGTATACCCTTCCATCATATTATTTTTGTTGTGCATTTCAAACAAAACATTCCTTGTTTTACCAACGTGTTGTGCATTGAAATATTGCATTTTTTGATAACTCAAATTACGTAACATTTTGTTTCGTTCATTCCTTATGTAAATAGGTACTACAGGCTTCAAAGTGCTGGCAAGTGTGTTGGCTCTTTCAGAATAAGTAAATACGTGTAAATAGGAAATATCAAGGCTATGTAAAAAATCAAAAGTTTCTTTAAACTGTTCATCGGTTTCGCCGGGAAAACCCACAATCACATCTACACCAATGCAACAATGTGGCATCAGTTTTTTTATCAGGGCTACCCGTTCGGCATACAATTCTTTTTTATACCGCCTTCTCATCAACCCCAGTATCTGGTTGCTGCCGCTTTGCAAAGGAATGTGAAAATGCGGCATAAATTTTTTACTAACACTTACAAACTCGATGATTTCATTGGTAAGTAAATTGGGCTCAATAGATGAAATACGATACCGCTCCGGCCCCGAAGAACAATCTAACTTTTGTATCAAAGAAAAGAAATTCCCCTCATCAGGCCCTTGCCCTAAATCCCCCCTTCGGGGGGTGGGGGGGCTGAAATTCCCCTCATCAGGCCCTTGCCCTAAGATCCCCCGTTGGTGGGCGGGGGGGCGAAAATCTCCCAAATTAATCCCCGTAAAAATAATTTCTTTAACGCCCTGCCCAGCAATCGTTTTCACGTTGGCAATAATATTTTCAATGGCATCACTCCTGCTTTTTCCCCTTGCCATTGGAATGGTGCAAAAGGAGCAATTATAATCACAGCCATCCTGCACTTTTAAAAATACCCTCGTGCGGTCGTTAAAAGATTGAGAAGCGGTAAACACATTTACGTCTTCAATATCGCAACTGCAAATTTTGGCACTGTCGCCTTTTGTTATTTCTTTCAGATGTTCGGTAATATTAAATTTTTCTGCGGCACCCAATACCAGATCCACTCCGGGGATGGCTGCAATTTCAGCGGGTTTTAACTGCGCATAACAGCCGGTAATTACCACCAAAGCTTCCGGTGCTTTGCGCTGGATGCGTCTAACCAGCATCCGGCATTCTTTATCTGCATTGTCTGTTACCGAACAGGTGTTGATTACATAAACATCTGCCACCTCGTCAAATTCTTTCTTTGTAAAGCCATCATTCTCCAGCAACTTCCCAATAGTAGAAGTCTCTGAATAATTTAATTTACAGCCCAAAGTATGTAGTGCAACGCTTTTGTTCATTGCTGCAAAGATAAGCGGCCCCCTTCTAAAATTTATCGCAAGCCAAGCCACATTTTAAAGAATGTATCGGAAAACCATCTTTTCATTTACTTTAGTGGGATATTTAAAATATGACAAAAAAATATTTTCCATTTATTGTATTGATCGGAGCTGCCCTGCTGCTTTTTTATATTAAAAAAAATCAACGTGGAAGTTTTACCGATAAACCTAAAACAGAAATCAGCATACCCGCAATTACGGGGGAGACCCTTAACCGCAATGCACAAAAAATAGTCTATAGCAAACATGCCCGCTGCCGGATGGAGTGTCGCCATATCGATGAAAGTGAAGTGATGGAAATATTAAAGTCAGGTAAATTAAATGAGGCTAAAATAGAAGAAGATAGCCGTGGAAAGACTTATCCGCTGGAAGGTAAAACGAATGACAATCAAAACGTAAGGATCGTGTTTGCACCCAGGCAGGGGGAAATGGTAGTAGTAACCGTAATTGATTTGGATAGAGAATGGGTCTGTGATTGTGGAAACAAATAAAACTACATCGATCCTAAACGAAAACAATCTAATTTAGCTACGAAATTTTAAGCGCATTGCTTTTAAAAACTTGTAACGATTTCAAAATTCCTTTTCGGAAAAACAGGCCATGAAAATAAAATCTTTTTTCGCAAAACCTTTTGCGGCATACATCCATAAGCAAATTAAAAAAGGAATGGAAACGGCTGTAGAAGACCAGCAATCCATTTTTTTGAGCCTGTTGAAAGGGGCTGCCAAAACAGATTTTGGAAAAGAGCATGGTTTTGATAAAATTAAAACTTACGAAGAATTTATACAACAGGTTCCCATCAGGGATTACGAGCAATTTAAGCCATACATTGAAAAGATAAAGGAAGGCAGGCACAATGTGTTGTGGAAAGGACAGCCCATTTACTTTGCTAAAACTAGCGGAACCACAAGCGGCGTAAAATACATTCCCATAAGCAAAGACTCCATCGGTAATCATATCAATACCGCCCGCAATGCACTCTTGTATTACATGGCTGAAACAGGCAATGCGAAATTTGCCAATGGCAAATTGATTTTCTTAAGTGGATCTCCAGAACTTGAAAGGGTAGGTGGTATACCAACAGGGCGTTTGAGCGGTATCGTAAACCATCATGTACCGAGGTATTTACGGGCCAATCAGTTACCATCTTATGAAACCAACTGTATAGAAGAATGGGAAGAAAAACTGGATAAAATTGTTGATGAAACGATCAAGCAGCAAATGACGTTGATTAGTGGTATACCGCCATGGATGCAAATGTATTTTGACAGGCTGGAGGAGAAGAGTGGTAAAAAAATTGGTGAGTTGTTTCCCGACTTTAGT
>JBBQQP010000090.1:0-10491 GCA_038215675.1 Chitinophagales bacterium
TTGTATTGTTTTATTGATCAGGGAAAGCTTACTCAGATTTACCTGACATACTTTTTCTAAATAATCAATCCGTCCAAATCTCCATGCTTCACAATCCTGCTGTGATAAATAAGTCAATTTCAAAAGGACATCAACCGAACAAACATAACCTTTCTCATAAGCTAAGGAGTGCACCAGTTGCTTAACTCTTTTCTCTAATTCTTTGGTATTCATGAATAAAGGACAATTTACTGGTTGGGTTTTTCTTTTTTGCTTTTTTTGGGACTTTAGAGACGCCTCGACCTTCGTAAGTCCTGCAGGTCTCCAAAGTCCTGAAAATGAATAACGCTGGTAATTGGCTTACTCAGTAGTTGATTTCTGCATTACCCAATCCGGTCTAATAAAATGGCAGGTGTAGCCGTACGGATTCTTTTGAAGGTAGTCCTGGTGCTCTTCTTCCGCATTCCAAAAATCAGTCGCTGGAACAATGGCTGTGACAATTGGTCCCGGCCACTTATTGGAAACCGTCATTTCTTTAACCAATGTTGCTGCGGTTGTTTTCTGCCCTTCATCCAGGTAAAAGATAGCCGAACGGTAGGATTCACCTCTGTCATTTCCCTGGCGGTTAAGCGTGGTTGGATCGTGTATCTGGAAGAAAAATTCCAGTAACGAGCGGTACGATATGACAGCCGGGTCAAATAAAATTTCGATGCCCTCTGCATGAGTGCCATGATTGCGATAAGTAGCATTGGGAACATCGCCCCCTGTATATCCTACAATTGTTGAATGAATACCAGGCAGCTGCCGAATGAGTTCTTCTACTCCCCAGAAACATCCCCCGGCAAGAATTGCTTTTTCCATTTTTAAATTTTTTTATTTGTATGGTGCAAAGTTAAGTATTGTGGGCACGTATTGATTAAGTTGTGTAGGTTGCTTTTTACATGTTTTTTCTTTTGACGGGCACTTCAGTTGCTGGCTTGGTCCGTTTCTTTAATTTCCTCTGGTACATTCGTGACCTTTGTTACCTGGTGGCCTTTGTGGCATTTGCAGCATCAAACATTATGATCCATATTTATTTCTTTTATCCATTTGGCTTTGATCATTCTTTCCCGAATACCACCTTCATTGATGAAGGCTGTCTCCGGCGACTTCAACGGTTGTTTTAGTAAATAAGTTGTAATCATTAATAAGGTGATCATCTCTTTAGCTTTTTATGCTGCTGTCGATTGCTTTTAAAAAATCCATCTTTTTTTGACGTATTTAATTTATCGCAAGTTGTTTTTTAATTAGTAAGGACATTTAATTTTTGTGTTTGGCAAATTTGTTTGGCGATGCTCATTTTAGAATCCGTAGCAAAAGAGATACTGTTATTTGACAGTATAATTTACATCCTTTGTTCGTGTATTACAAACCCCGGCTAAATCCACTGCAGCATTACAAGCCTAAAAAAACTTATTTAAGTGTCTCAAAAAAAAGGAGCATTGCACCGCTGCAATTGCTCCTTTTTTAATTTAGTCATTGGAAGGAATATCTTTTTTTGACACCAGATTTAAATGACCTTACTACTGCGAAACGATACCAAATGACGATAGCTGGGTAGTGGAATCTGGCAAACTACCCGTCTTTTGTTTTGCATCCTCCGGACCAATTTTATTCACTGATGCTAAAAACCTGTTGCGTTCTTTTTTAGTAAGTGTTAACATACTTCCATTGGCTTCATAATGAAAATGGGTGGCTATAAAATGCTTTACATGACTGCTGGTTTCAGCTGGCAAATAGCGTTGTATTTTCCAGAATTCACGGCTACCTGATTTTTTGATTGCTTTGTATACATTTCCTGATCCGCAGTTGTAGGCTGCAACTACCAGCAACCAATCATCAAACTCTTTATACAACGTTTTTAAATACTTGGCTGCGGCAATGGAGCTATGATAAACCAGCCGGCGTTGATCAGTTTTTGCATTCACCTGTAAACCCAATGTTCTTGCGGTTTCGGGCATCAATTGCCAAATACCTGCAGCACCTACACGGGAAGTAGCACGGTTTTTTAGTTCTGATTCTACAATTGCCAAATACATCAAGCCTTCAGGTAAACCCCGCTTCACCAGAACCTGCTGTATGGTTTTTAGCTTATCGCCGTTCCGCTCTTTAATTAGATCCAGAATCGCTGCATTCTCGTCAAGATACCGATCTACATATTTGTGTAGATTGGACTGTAAGGGAATAATGGTAGTCTTGGAATCGTTGACCTTTGTTTTTGTTACGAGTGTATCTTTTGGTACAAACGGTAACAACAATTCATAATGTGGTTGTGCAACTACCTGGTAGAAAAAAAACACCAGTACGGCAAACAAACCAATCTGATTAAATAAATTAAATTTCATTGCACTGTTTTAGGTAAAGAAATACTCATAGGAAATCGATCTCTTCAACAGTTAATAACTATAGTATGTGGATTTAATGCAGTTTTGTTCTGTAATTTGATGACCGCTGAATGAACGGCTGCTACTGCAAGGCACTTGTGTATTTCAGATATGGGAACAAAAATAGGGTTCCTTGTTGCAAAAACCTAAAAAAGGGGGTACGTAAAACTACGCTGACAGGTTAATGCACTGGTTTTCAGTTAACTAACTTTTCCACAGAAAAAATGTCAGGTTAATTGAAAAATCCGGGAAATTAGTGTGATTTACTGCTTATTTATATTGATAATCAGTGCTTTGAATTGGACCCGCATGTTTGTATTTGTGAAAGATCAATATTGAAATACTCACAATGAGGGCTAACTGAAGCTTTAAAAGTAGAGGTGAACAATTCTTCGGATCGGGCGGTTCAAGTAGTTTTCTTTAGGAACTGATAAATGAGCCCAATGCATGGTTGACTGGCAGAGGCTTACTTATGCACTGGCTGCGTTCTTTCCTACCATTCGGTAGCTTATTTACCTCGCGGAAAAGACCGGGTAAGTGTAGGTTTGAAAAAGGTATAGTATAATGCACTTCCAATTAAAGGAAGAAAACTTATCAAGAAAAATAAATTCAATTTCGCCTGCCGGGATAGATTTGCACACCTCCAAAGATCAACAACTGTAACAAAAAAGGTAAACAATGTTACAAGAATTAATAAACCAACTGCAAAGGATTCCATAATAAATTTTTGATATTGAAAGCCATTGATTTTTAAAATACGATTGCTTGTTTTTAAAATAAAACGGCTAAACGCATTTTATTATCTGACAAAAATCACTGCGCAACTTGCATTTTTATTTCACCAATTTAAGAGGCAAGCCTCGGCATTATTAATTTCAAAGTCATTTACAAAAAATAAAGTTACTGGTTTTTGATTCTAAAGTTAGGCGGCTGTCAAAATGCATTCTGCAAAATCTTTTATGTTAGATTTTTTTAGACTACATGCTTCAACACCAGTAGAGGAAGGCTAATTAGCAGAATCATCTAATTTTATTTCCTGTAAGTTAAAATGAAAGCGATGTCTATAATTAATACCTCAATAAAGGCTCCAACCAAATTTATGCGTCCAATAAATTCCGGGTAAAATTGGAAATTAAATAATACGGCAGAGTGTGTCGATTTTTTTCGCATAGATGTCAGGCTAAAAATTGACATTTTTCATCAATACCCTGTGCTCACAACATTTACCAATAGTAATTTTATTAATTCAAGCTTACTAATACTAAATTTTTCCTCGTACTCCTTCTCTTTCTCCAAAGGAGAAAAAGAAGGAACTTTAAATCCTTAATAAACATTTGTCTTTTCAAATCAGCATCGTTTTCTTTAATCACCAAGACCCTTAAAACCTTTGTCCACATTGCATTATGAACAAAGGGAGTAAGACCTAGTATGGCGCAAATGCAATCTCTCGAATCACCTTAAGTTCCGTCGGTACCCTCCTCTTCGAGGCATTCTGTACATCAATGATGACCATAGCTTCACTGCCTGTTCAAAAAATATTAAAACGAAGCTGGTGAATATTTGCCGAAGACACAATAAAAATTCAATGAGGCAGTTCATATACCTTGCTTTTTTTATCAGCACTTTAATCCACTCATCCTGTACTTAAGTTTCGAACATAATTATCCGCTACCTTTAAAAGATATCCTACCCTAAGATAAGCTACGAAAATCCGTTATTTTCAAATTGCTATTTTATCATCATCCAATACAATATTCAAACGATCACCTTAATTCAAATCATGTTTATGCTTACAAAAAAATTGTCATTTATCTGCTTGCTGCTGCTCGCTACAATGGTATGTCATCACTTGTTTGCACAAGGGACCCGCCTGCTTAGAGAACCGGCCTTGAGCGCCACCCAAATTGCATTTGAATATGGTGGTGATATTTGGGTAGCTGCAAAAAACGGTGGAGAAAGTCGCCGAATTACGAGTACCGCAGCAGTGGAAGGCAATCCATATTTTTCACCCGACGGAGAGAGTATCGCCTTTAGTTCGAACCGCTCGGGCATATCGCAGGTTTATATTGTACCAGCCCGGGGTGGGGCGCCTACCAGGCTTACCTGGTATCCCGCAAGCTCGTTTCCACGGGGATGGACACCCGATGGCAAACAGGTATTGTATACATCCGGAAGAGAAACTGCCCCTACCCTTTACAACCGTTTGTGGACCGTGTTGGCAACTGGTGGCCCATCAAAATTATTACCGGCACCCTGGGGCTATGATGGCAATTATTCGCCCGACGGAAAAAAATTAATTGTAGATCGGGTGAGCCGGTGGGATAGCGAATGGAGGCATTACCGCGGCGGTCAGAATACAGCTTTACAAGTGTTGGACCTTGCAACTTTAAAGGAGCAACCCGTCCCTACAGAAGGAAGTATGGATATACATCCTTATTGGATGAATGAAGAGATTTATTTTCTGTCTGACCGGGACTTTATTATGAATGTATGGGCTTATAATACCAGCACCAATAATCTGCGACAGGTAACCAAATTAAAAAGAGGCGACATTAAATGGTTGCAGGGCAATGGTAAAGAACTGGTGTATGAGCACGAGGGATATTTGTTTTTGCTGGATCCGGTAACTGGCAAAAGCACCCAACTGGACCTCACCGTAACGGGCGATTTTCCATGGGCAGAAAGCCGTTCGGAAAATGTAACCGGCAATATTTCAAACGCCAGTTTATCACCTACCGGCAAAAGAATTTTACTGGAAGCAAGGGGCGATATTTTTACGGTGCCGGTTGAAAACGGCGATGCAAGAAACCTTACCCATAGCTCGGGTACGGCAGACCGCAGGCCAATTTGGTCGCCGGATGGTAAAGAAATCGCCTGGTTTTCTGACAAGGCAGCGCAGGATTACGCCATTTATATAACAGACCAGGAAGGCGCAAAGCAACCCCGTAAAATATCAATTGGTGAAAGTAAACTGGGATGGAATCCAAACTGGTCGCCCAATGGAAAATACATTGCTTTTACCGACAATGCCGTACGCATTAAAATAGTGGAATTATCTACCGGGAAAATTTTTACGGCTGATACCGGTGGCAATAACTTAGATCGCAGCAATACCGGACTTACCTGGTCGCCAGATAGTAAGTGGCTGGCTTATTGCAAAAGCGCTCCGAACAATTTCAGGAGTATTATGGTATGGTCTGCGGATACAAAGAAAACAAATGCCCTGAGTGACCCGATGGCAGATGCTATTTCTCCGGCGTGGGATGCCAACGGAAAGTACCTCTATTTTTTAGCGAGCACCAATGTAGGTCTGGGATCGGGCTGGGCGAATACGAGCGCCCGGCAGGCACAACCAACTTTTGGAGCCTACCTGACCATTTTAAGAAGGGACGATCCCAATCCCTTTCCGCTAAAAAGCGATGAGGAGCAAGACAGTAGTAAGCCGAAGACGAAAGATACCAGCAAATTAAAAGATGTGCGAATTGATTGGGAACAGTTGGACAGGCGGATCATTGCCATGCCGATACCAGTGGGCGAATATGATGAAATGATTGCCGGGCCAAAAGGTACAGTGTTTATTGTAGCTGGTAATACGCTTAGTAAATACAATGTTGCAGATAAAAAGCTAGAGGAAATGGTGAAGGGTGGCTCGCAGTATGCAGTATCAGCCAATGGAGAAAAGCTATTATTTAAATCAGCGCCAGGCTGGAAGGTAGTGTCCACCACCAAACCACCGGGTGCTGCGGAAGGGGCAGTCACGTTTACGCTGCGAATGGAGCTGAACCGGTTGGAAGAATGGAAGCAAATTTTTGCAGAAGCATGGCGCTACCAGCGGGATTATTTTTACGATAAAAATATGCATGGCAGAAACTGGCAGGAAGTATGGGAAGCCTATTCACCGTTGGTTCCGTATATCCGCCACCGTGCAGATCTTAGTTATCTGTTAGATCAATTGGGCGGTGAGGTTTCCGTTGGCCATAGCTTTGTAAATGGTGGTGATTTTCCAGAACTTGAAACCCCGCTGGTTGGTTTGCTGGGGGCAGATTTAATTGCATCGAATGAGCAATGGCAGATCAAAAGAATTTACACCACAGAAAGCTGGAACCCCGGTTTGATTGCTCCCCTGGCACAACCCAATTTAAAAGTTAGGGAAGGAGATTATATCCTGGCGATAAACGGGCAAACACTTACAGCCAAACAAGACCCTTATGAGTTGCTGAACGGCACAGCAAAAATGCAAACCAGTTTGTTGTTGAATGATAAACCTGGCACCGATGGTGCATGGACCATCATCGTGCAACCCACCGAAAGTGAAAGTTCATTGAGGCAACTTGCCTGGGTAGAAGACAATCGCAGGCAAGTAGATAAGCTATCCAAAGGAAAGTTGGCTTATGTATGGGTACCTAACACAAGCGGAGCTGGATTCAATAGTTTTAACCGCTACTTTTTTGCGCAACAGGATAAGGCGGGTGCGGTGATAGATGAGCGATTCAATGGCGGTGGTTCATTGGATGATTACATGGTTGATCTGATGGTGCGCCGACTGCGTGCTGCTATAACCAATGAAGTGCCCGGCGGCCAGGCAATGAAATTACCGGCGGGTATTTTAGGTCCCAAAGTTTTATTAATCAATGAGCTGGCGGGTTCCGGCGGCGATTTCTTTCCCTGGGTTTTTCGTCAGCAAAAAGTGGGACCATTGATTGGTACCAGAACCTGGGGTGGCCTGGTAAAATCAAGTACGCATTATACCTTTATAGATGGCGGATCGATGACGGCACCTGATAACGCTATTTTTGACCCTGCACAAAATAAATGGGTTGCAGAAAACAGCGGCATTGCACCAGACATAGAACAAAAAATATCTGCCATCGCTGTATCAAAGGGCATCGATAGCCAACTTGAAAGAGCCGTAGAAGAAACGCTGAAGTTATTAGAGAAAGAGCCGATAAAGCCGGTTACAAAACCGGCTTATTCAACACCTGCGAAGATGAAATAAGTGATTGTTTTATGCATCCTCTATTTTTGTTGATTGCCGCTGTTGATTTATATCACAGCGGCAGTTAACTTATTTCCTGCAGCAATCGTTTCAGCCCCACCAAATTAAACCCTCATCAAATCGGGCACCCAGTTTTTAATGGATTGTTTGATAGCATCCGGAGCTAAATTGTTGTCCATTGTATTTTGCACCAGCGCTGGCAATTCTTCATCCGATGCAAAACGCAAGGCAGCCAATTGACCAAAAGATAATTTTGCCTCGATGGTCTCCAATCTTTTTTGGGTTAGTTGATAATACCGCAGACGCATCTCCAACCGGATAATTCGGTTTTGATTATTGAGCGCATAATGTTGCCGCATCATAAACGATAACCAGGCCAGCAGGAAGAACACCGCTGCGAAAGCCATCCATTCCAGCAACCGATCCGGGTTGTCAAATGCATGTTTTATACTGAAGGTGATTAGGAAAATAACCACCGGGTAAAAAATAAAATGGTGGGGGTAGTAAAACTTACTATGGTTTTTGTAATCCTGTTGTTGCATGATTTTTAATTTATAGTGTTGGATGTAAAGCTATGTTTTTATAATCCTGTAACTGATTTTACCGAAACGGAATTTAATTAAAAATCTAGATTAATTTAGTGGAATATTTTTTATAACGGATCAATTAATTCATTATGCCAGACACGCCCTATTTTCTAATCGGATTATCAGTCAGTGTTATTTTACTCATCGGCATCGTTGTTTTTTGGAAGAGAAAGAGCGGGAAAAAATAATGAACTTCATCAATACTTATTCTTTGTTGGATTGGAGCCTTATTCTGGTGGCAGCATTTATCATTGGGCTTTCCAAGGCGGGATTAAAGGGCATCGACATGATGAATGTAACCATCATGGCCATTGTTTTTGGCGGGAAGGCTTCTACAGGTATTGTGTTGCCCTTGTTGTGTGTGGCAGATATTATGGCTGTAAAATATTACCATCGCCATGCACAGTGGTCACATTTTTGGAAGCTGATTCCATGGATGATGATTGGTATTTTAATTGGAGTTTATGTAGGCAAGGATTTAAATGAAGCGATCTTTAGAAAGCTGATGGCAATCATTATTATTACAACCGTCATTATCATGCTGGTGCTTGAATTTCGAAAATCTGTAAAAGTACCTGCCAATAAATTATTTGTTGCCAACATGGGACTGATTGCAGGTTTTACTACCATGCTGGGCAACCTCGCCGGGGCATTTTCAAATATCTATTTCCTGGCAATGCGCATGCCCAAAAATGATTTCATTGGTACTGCTGCATGGTTGTTCCTCGTAATCAATTTATTTAAACTTCCCTTCCAGGTTTTTTACTGGAAAAATATCAACATGGTTACGCTTCAAACAGATCTGTTAATATTGCCTGCATTGATTGGCGGCTTCTGGGCCGGGCTTAAAATAGTTTCAAAAATAAAGGATGACAGTTACCGGAAAGTAGTGATTGTATTGACCTTGCTTGGAGCCGTGGTGATGTTCTTAAAAAGATAATACATTAGAAGCCACAACCAATCGAATTAAATCATATTCACAGATCACAGTTGCATTCAAATGAGCTATCCGGTAATTTATATCATGGGCGTTTCGGGCAGTGGTAAAACAACCATTGGAAAAATACTTTCCCAAAAAACGGGCTATCCTTTTTATGATGCAGATGATTTTCATTCACTGGAAAACAAATCAAAAATGAATGCAGGCATTCCGTTGACGGATGAAGACCGGTGGCCATGGCTTGATAGTATAAATCATTTTGTAGTTGAAGCGAACAAAAAAAAATCGGTAATACTCGTGTGCTCAGCTTTGAAAAAAAGCTATCGGAAAAGGCTCAGCGAAATGATTGAAGATAACAGCCGATGGTTTTTTTTGGATGGGGATTTTAATACAATATTGGATCGATTGAACAACAGGGGTGACCATTATATGCCGGCTTCGCTTCTACAATCACAATTTGATGCGTTGGAAATACCTCAGAACGCAACCCGGATAGACGTGCGAAAAGCCCCGGATGAAATTATCAAAACCATCCTTGCGACATTGAAGAGTTGAGTTGCAACGATGCATCCATCAATAGCGAAAGTTGCGTTATTTTCCAGGCAAAAATCATCATCTAAAAATAAAATGGCGTGATAAAAAATTTAATACCTGAACTTTTTTTGTTGTAACCATTCCCAAAAACTATTTGAAAAAATGCTTCAGTGCTTTTGCCACCCCATCGTTGTTGTTGGTGTCAGTTACATAATTGGCCGCATTTTTTATTTCATCAGGAGCGTTGCCCATGGCAACTCCCACACCAGCATATTCAATCATTCCCTTATCATTATAGTTATCGCCAATTGCAATGATTTCGTTTTGGTGAATACCGTACCTGGCAGCTAGCAATTGAACGGCTCCAGCTTTAGACGCCTCCAGGTCCATTATTTCCAGATATCGTGGCTGCGATTTATAAATGTTGAGTTTACCCTTGTGTAATTCGAGCAACCTTTTTTCAATATCAATAATTAGCTCCCGATCGCCTGCAATCAATATTTTATTCGGACCGCTTTTACTTGCATCCCATTCTTTTATTGAATGCTCAAATGGTTGAATTTTTATTTTAACCGCGGTTATCCGTTGTTCCTTTTTTACTTCTATCCTATCAACAGTTGCATACCATTCCATCTGGCAATAATACATTACTGCAACATCAAAGTTTTGTAATTCACGGTGAATTGTGGCTGTTTCCGGCAAAGCAATATCTGCCTGGTAGATAATTTTTTTGTTGTGCCAAATATAACCGCCATTTAAACTAACGATGGGAATGGTCTCAGGAAACACGTGTTGCGTGATAGGTAATATGCCATGTAGTGGCCGGGCAGAAATTGGAACAATAAGGATTCCCTTATTCAGCAGATCTTGTATTACCGTTTTAGTGAGATCACCGATGGTATGATCCTTTTGCAACAAAGTGCCATCCATATCTAAAAACACCGCTTTGTACATTGTATGATTTAAAATTGGTAAGGCCGCAAATATAAACGGTTTTACCAATGAAAACAGGTTAACAGATAAAAACTGCCG
>JBBQQP010000091.1:0-10419 GCA_038215675.1 Chitinophagales bacterium
TCATTACTTAAGACTATTCTTCTAAGGATCTGGTTGGTTTGTGTTGCCCCGGCTATTTCCCTACAATTAATGCAGCAATAAACATGTAGAAAGCTTACGGCGAATATGTTTGGACCAGGGTTCGACTCCCTGCAGCTCCACCCACCGTTCTCCAAATTCAACTAAAACGCTATAATCTAAACCATTATAGCGTTTTAATTTTTAACTCATTAACCAAATAATTAAGATAATCCAGATTTAGTGAGCGTAAATCGAGCGTAAAAAAAATGCTAATATTTACGTTCGATTAATTGCAAAACAATTGAATTTAGTGGTTTTCACGCTTGCTTTATCCAATAACAAACGGTACATTATTTAATAATGTTACATGAATGCATTTCTCAAAGTACTCCATTTGGTTGTATCGTTTTCTATAATAGGGTATCGTATTATTTAAGCAGCATGCTTCTATTGTAATCAAATAGTAAGGCAAGCCTATGCATTCTCAGGAAATATTTAATTTACCTTACATACAACAAATAATTTAATTGAGGCGATTTGTATTATTACTATTTTTTTTGCTTGTTACTTCTCATTCGTTGTGTAATAATGCCTGTGTTGAAGCGGTGTTTTTTGGGTAATGTTTTTAAAGTGTTTATTAAAGTTGGAAAAGTTATTATATCCACATTCATAACAGATATCTGCAATGCTTTTATTGGTCTCTGCCAGTAATTTACAAGCGTGACCTATTCGTACTTCTATTAAAAATTTAGAAAATGTTTTTTTTACTCTCGACTTAAAATATCTGCAAAATGATTGTGGACTTATATGTGCCACTTTTGCGACTTTTTCTAAAGTGATTTCTGATGAAAAATTTTGTAGTACATATTGGTAAATCGCATTCAATCTATCTACCTCTCTTGGGTTGTAATGAAACTCTAAACCGCTGCTACAAATAGTTTTGGTCTCTTTTGAATTAGCAATTATTTCTAGTATTTGTAATAACAAAATGATGCGTTCACTGTTTTTAGCCACAACCAGTTTTTCCAGCAGTACACTTATTTTTAGTTGGGTTTCGTTTTTTATTCTTACGGCTTGTTGTGCTTTTTGCAATAGCCTTTTTATAGCTTTATTTTCTGGCAAATTAAAAAAATTATCACCGATGCAGTCGGGCATAAAGTGTACCACAATCGCTTCACATTTTAGTTCAGAACCGGGGGCAAAATAGCTGTCTTCGCTGCGCCAATAGTGTGGCAAATCTGCACCCAATAAAATCATATCCCCACCTTTAAAATGATGCACATGGTCGCCAATAAACTGCCTGCCCGTACCCTTGATGATGTGTACCAGTTCTAATTCCGGATGATAATGCCATTGGTTCTGAAAGTGCGGTAATATATCGTGCCGTACACTAAACGACTGATCAGGCTGCAAGTGAATTTTAAAAAAGTGTGGCTTCATGTATCTCTTTTTTAATGATAAGCTGGTATTTATTTAGTAATACTACTTAAAATAATGTGAAGATATCATAACAAGTTGCTAACCTATTACCAACTAATGAAAAATGGGTAAGGTATTTTCACAAAAAAAATTATGGCAAACAATTTCATTTTGGCACTAAACGAAGTTGGTATTAATGACATCGAGGTAGTAGGTGGTAAAAATGCATCGCTGGGCGAAATGATTCAACATTTAGCGGCATTGGGTGTAAACATTCCAAATGGTTTTGTAATTACGGTGGCTGCCTATCGCCAGTTTATTGCCTACAATGGCTTGGAGAGTACCATTGCACACATTATCAACAACATTGATTATGACGATCTGGAATCGCTAAGAAGAGGCGGCAATCAGGTAAGATTGTTGATTAGAAATGGACGCTTTGAGAAACAAATGAGCGAAGACATCATTAAAGCATACGAGCAATTATCGGCAGATTATGGTCAGGATTATACCGATGTTGCGGTGCGCTCATCTGCTACCGCCGAAGACTTGCCTGATGCGTCATTTGCCGGCCAGCAAGAAACTTTCTTAAACGTAACTGGCCCGGCAACTCTAATGGATTGTGTAAGAAATTGTTTTGCTTCGTTATTTACCGATCGTGCTATCAGTTATCGCCAGTCGTTTGGTTACAATCATTTTTCAGTGGCGCTTAGTATTTGTGTACAAAAAATGGTACGCAGCGATTTGGGCTCTTCAGGTGTAGCTTTTAGCCTTGATACAGAAAGCGGCTTTAAAGAGGTAGTGGTTATTAATGGTTCATATGGTTTGGGAGAAATGGTGGTGCAAGGGGCTATCTCTCCCGATGAGTTTATTGTATTTAAACCTTCGTTGCAAAAGGGCTTTGCATCTATCATAGAAAAAAAGCTGGGCATGAAGGATAAGATGATGGTGTATGGCGACAAAGCCGACGAACGGGTAAAAATTATTTCAACAGAAAAGAGCTTTCAACATCGTTTCTGTTTATCAGATGATCTTGTTATACAATTGGCAGATTGGGTGATGAAGATAGAAACTTATTACACCGGTATTAAAAATAAATGGACGCCAATGGACGTAGAATGGGCGGTTGATGGCAATAGCAACCAGTTGTTTATAGTACAGGCACGACCAGAAACCATTCACTCACAAAAAGACCATAGTAAAATAACTGAGTACGCCATTTTTGATGCAAAAAGAGCTGAAAAAATATTGATGAAAGGAATTGCTGTGGGCGATAAAATAGGTGCGGGTAAAGTCCATATTTTATTTTCGCTGGACAAGCGGATGATTGAAGGAAATGAATTTAAAGAAGGGGATGTATTGGTAACCGATATGACTGATCCGGATTGGGAGCCCATCATGAAAAAAGCATCCGCCATTGTAACCAATAAAGGGGGGCGCACCTGCCATGCAGCCATTGTAGCAAGAGAACTTGGAGTACCGGCAATAGTAGGGTGTGGCACTGCCACCGACCTGTTTGTAGATGGGCAGGAAATAACGGTAAGCTGTGCAGAAGGTGAGGTGGGTTTAATTTACGATGGTATTATTGGCTTTGAAAAAAGTGAATACGATTTAAAAGATTTACCACAGGTAAAAACTAAATTGATGTTAAATGTAGCTACTCCGTCTATGTGTTTCAAATTTTCTCATTTACCAAATGCAGGTGTTGGACTGGCCCGGGAAGAATTCATCATCAATAACTATATTCAAATTCACCCGCTGGCATTGATGCATCACAAAACATTGAATGATGCAGCGCTCAGTAAAGAAATAGAGAAACGCATTTTTGGCTTTGAAAACGAAGAGGATTTCTTTATAAAAAAGTTGTCTTATGGGATTGCCAAAATTGCCGCCGCATTTTATCCCAACAAGGTAATTGTACGTTTTAGCGATTTTAAAAGTAATGAATATTACAACTTACTTGGAGGCAATCATTTTGAACCGCATGAAGAAAACCCAATGATCGGCTGGCGGGGCGCTTCCCGCTATTATTCAGATGCTTACAAGCCCGCTTTTGGCTTAGAATGTAAAGCCATTAAAATTGTACGTGAGGCCATGGGGCTGGATAATGTAGTGGTAATGGTGCCGTTTTGCAGAACGGTAGAAGAGTTGATACTGGTAAAAGAAGTGATGCAGGAATTTGGATTGGTGCGTGGCGAAAATAAATTAGAACTGTATCTAATGGCAGAAATTCCATCGAATATTATTATGGCCGATGAGTTTGCGAAACATATAGATGGCTTTTCTATTGGTTCAAACGATTTAACACAGTTAACACTTGGCCTTGACAGAGATTCATCGTTGGTGGCGCATTTGTATGATGAAAGAAACCCGGCGGTGAAGAAGATGATTTCAAACCTTATTGATTCGGCAAAAAGAAATGGAGTTAAAGTGGGTATTTGTGGTCAGGGCCCTTCCGATTTTCCGGACTTTGCACAATTTTTAGTAGAGCAAGGCATCGATAGTATTTCCGTAACACCAGATTCAATTATTAAAACAATAAAAGCCATTGCAGCCGTAGAAAAATAGAAGTTTAAAATATTTATTGTTGCTCACCATTTCATTTTTGATTAAGTAACTTATTTGAAACTAACAGTCATTGATTGAAAAATATAACACCGTCCTGTTTACTGCTCTTATTAAGTAACCCAGGTAATTATATCAAAGCAAAAAATGCTGCCAATCAAATTTGCTCACGGAGTATTATTAATGTAAAATAAATAGTCATTAAAGTGATGCCTCTTTTAGCAGAAGATGGAAACTGCAAATAAGAATTTGGGATGGTTTAAAAATTTACACCATTCATTAAAAAAATTCTTCACACCCCTTACTTTTTTCTGATAGCACTAAAAACCAAATCTTCTAAAAAGGAAACCACATTTAATTCGTTTTTAGTTTTTCCAAAATCGGTTAATGAAGGAAGGTTGTACATAAAAAAAATCTGAAACTGTGCCATTTCAATGATGGTGCTTGCCAGCGATCTTGGATATTTGTATTTAGGATTATACACTAAAATAATATCTGCAATTAAAGCGCAAAGATCTTTGTACGGTTTAAAAAAAAGATCCTTATTATTTTCAGTTACATTTTTGGTAAGATAGGTTTTTGAAGCCTCTGCTATTATTATCTGGTGCAGGATACTTTCATTTACATGCAATGTTTTGGTATCATCTTCTACCGTTTTGGCCAGCAGCTTAATGATCTTTTTAAGTTTTACTTCGGGGTTATCTATATTTTTAGTTTCAAAAAGTACCCGGTATTGCACCCAACTCCAGTACCATGCAGTAATATAGATAAGTAGCCGGTGTTTATTATCAAAGTAACGATAAACTCCTGCTTCTGTGGTACCAATATATTCTGCTAATTTTTTAAAAGTGAACGATTCAAATCCAATTTCATGAATGAGCTCTATGCTGTGCTGAACAATTTTTTTTCCAAGTTCGGTATGTTCCGGATTGCGCAGAAACAGCTTTTCATTCATTTTTATTTGAAACTGAACTTCCATAATTAAATTCCCCTTTTTTTTAGATTTATAAAGATAGAACCTTTACTAAACTTTTTTTAAAAAAATAGGTTAACAATTAATTATGATAGTAAAGCTATTATATAAACGGATACTACTATCTTTACGACATTAAAACAAAAAGTATAAAAACTTGCAAAAGAGCCAGATAAAAGCTTATCCAATAGTATCAATATTCACAAACAATAAAAACAATTTTATTATGAAAAAGATTTATGGAACAAAATTGATGACGACTTATCATACTGATAATCCTAAAACTAAAATGACATTTAAAACAGATACTTTTTCCATGCTTTGTGTATCAGCCTTTTTTTTAATGATAGCTGTTGCAGTAGTTTCAATATCAGGTTGTGCTGTTATCAGGCCTGGAGAAGTAGGTGTAAAACAAAGACTGGGCAAACTATCAGACAACATAGTAACACAAGGAACTGTGTTGTATAATCCATTTACCAGCAAGGTTGTAAAAACATCCATTCAAACCAATAACCTGGAGCTATCGCTCAATCTCCCCAGCAAGGAAGGACTTAGCATTAATTCTCAAATATCCATATTATACAGATTAGACCAGGCTAAAGTGCCAGTTGTAATAAGAACATTGGGATTAAATTATCAGTCAATCATTGCAAATGTCTTTAGATCTGCTTCGGCTGATGTTTGCTCAAAATTCTTTGCCAAGGATATGCATTCCGGTATGAGGTCGAATATTGAACTATCGATCAGGGATAAAATGGGCGAAACATTGAATACCCAGGGAATAGTAATTGAGTCTGTTTTGATGAAAAGTATTCAATTGCCCGAAGGATTATCAAGTTCAATTGAACGCAAACTTCAGGCAGAGCAGGATGCCATGCGGATGGAGTTTGTGTTGCAGGACCAAAGGCTGGAAGTAGAAAGAATTATCATTGAAGCCAAGGGAACAAGAGATGCACAAAAAATAATTGCGGAAGGCTTAACACCGGAAATAATAAAAATCAGAAGCATAGAAGCCTTTAATCAATTATCAAAATCGCCGAATGCAAAAGTAATTATCACAGATGGTAAAGCACCTATGCTGATAAGCCAATAATAGAAAAAATACACAACAGTTTTTTCACAATAACACGATTAAACTTATATACAATGAGAACAATTTTATTATCGACAATTATTTTTTCAAGCCTGTTCTTCTTCAATAAGCGTTGCGATGCACAGGCTTATAAAGTTAAAACTTTCTCTGGCAGCGTTGGTGCCGAGACACTCTTTACTGAATCAACACTTTCGGGTACCAATAAAATGGGGGCTGGTGTTACGCTAAAAGGTGAATATGTTTTTGGCGAGCATGTAAGTACTACAATAACTACGGGTTATTATTTTATGCCGGGTAAAACTGTCTTGAATGTAAAAAATGCGGCTATTTCAGCCATACCTGTTAAGGCCGGGGTACGATATTATTTTGGTACTTTTTATGGCGCAGGTGAGGCAGGGGGAATGGTTTTTACAGGCAATAACAGCAGGGTGGGCTTTTTATATTCACTTGGCATGGGCGATAAATTTACATTAGGAAGAAATGTTTTTGACATCGGCCTGAGGCATGAGGGCTGGTCAACTGATGATGGTTCAAGAGGAGTTATTGCATTGAGGGTAGCTTACGAATTTGCTTTAAACGACAAGCAAAATTCAAGAATGCCAGATTTATAATCTATAGTTTTTATATTTCGTTCACAGAAGTACTGTGGTTTGAAAATGAGAACAAGTTCATGTTACTGTTAGATGACTACAGTGCGAACGGGCTTTTAATACAATGACTCACATTGTTGGTTACTTGCCAGCTAAAATAAAAGATAACCAAATATCCGATAGAGCACCACGGAACAGCCGAACACCGTAATAAGAAGCAGGCATCACTTTAATTAAAGCAATAAAAATGAACAAAAAGAATTTATTTTTTGCAACACTCACCCTGGGTTTATTGGCAACGGCTTGTAACCAGGGTACAGACAAAGCAAAGGCAGAAACACAAAAAGTGGCTACACAAACCAGCGAAAAAGTACAAAAAACAATTGACGACCTGGGTTTAGTATATGTTGAAGAAGGTGCACAAGACGTTATTACTTACGATGAAGTGAACGCTGCACAACAGGCCTGGTGCGATGCTCTAATTAAAATTGGAAAACTGAAAGAAGATGGTGGAGATTACAAAGCTTTTGCCGAACAGGTTCTTTCAGAAGCATACAATTATGACAATGGAAAAGTGTTTTTTAAACCTACATTGGCTTATGGCGAGCAAACCTTTAGAAATGATAAAAAAGGTGCTCTGGCCTACTTTATTGGTGGCGACCCTGCGTATCCAAACGACAAAGGTTTTGCATTGGCTCCCTGGGTAAAGGCACGGTATGACAACGCCGGAGAAAAAAATGAAGGTATTCAAATTTATGGTTCCGTTGCTATTACAATGGGTAATGTATGGGTAACAGGTAAAGACGGGAAAGAAGTAATGGTAGAAAAAACCTGGGTACTTAGAAAAGGAAAAGATGGTAAGTTGAAAATTATCGTTCATAAATCTTCATTACCATTTACACCAGCAACCAAATAAATCAATCAAGGTAGGGTTATGCAATAATTCTATCCTTGATTTTATAATTATGCAAAAATTAGTTTGTAGTTTTTTATTCATTGCATTTTTTGTTTCAAAAACTATCAATGCACAAAACACTCGTTTAAACGACCATAATAATATTGGCTGGTATGTTTATAATGGCACATTTAAACTAAATAAAAAATGGGGTATTCACACCGAGTATCAGTGGCGAAGGGATAATGTAATAAACGACTGGCAGCAAAGTCTTTTTCGCACCGGCATAAATTATCAGGTCAATCAAAAACTTAGCCTCCGTGTGGGATATGCCTGGATAGAAACGTTTAATTACGGGGATATCCCCATCAATGGATTTGGCAAACAGTTTACAGAACACAGGGCCTTTCAAATGGCAACTGTAAACGACAAAATGGGAATGGTAGAATTAAGTCATCGGTTTATGCTTGAACAAAGATGGATAGGACGGTACACCAACGCCACATTAACCAAAGAAGATGAATATTTTTTTGTAAACAGGTTTAGATACATGTTTCGTATGCAAATACCACTGAAAGGAAAAACATTTGCAGACAAAACACCTTACGCTGCCCTGTACGACGAAATGTTTCTTGGTTTTGGAAGAAATGTAAATGAAAATGTGTTGGATCAAAATCGGTTAGGGTTTTTATTAGGCTATCGTTTTTCTTCCAAATTGCGGATAGAAGGTGGTTTTTTAAGCCAGGTAGTACAGTTGCCTCGTAAAGTTGGTGGACGAAATGTATTTCAATATAATAACGGGTTGATACTTACCACCCATTTATCTTTTTAAAGTTTTAGTTTAATTATTCATAACAATGCATCCATCGTAATATCAAAAAGCAGCAGGGATCCGTTTTTATTAACCACATTTTAAATAATGAAGAATGTATGCTTCATCAGTAATAAACTCTTTTAATGTAAAAAAGTCAGGCACTAAAAAAGCTGCTTTATCGCTGGGTTTAGCGTTGTCCTTTCATCCATGTATGCAGGATGAAAAGACGATGCAACATGTTTTAAAAAATGGTGAAGAAAACGTACAGATAATGCTTAACAAGGCTTTGGATCCAGTTGATGCTGGTGATATGTTAGAACGGTTGCAAAAAGTTTTGAGTAAATTAAATTACAATTCGCACTGCAAAAGCATTGCTGTTTTACTTAGGCCAGACGAAGAAAGCGTAACCTATCTTAATTTTCCGGTAAAACCCGTAACCTACTTAAATAAATCTGTGTCGCTGCTGGAACTGACAGCCAACACACACAGGCCAGCTGATTTTTATTACCTGGTTTTAGAACAATACCAGGTAAAGCTTTATGAGTATTACAATAACCACCTCAACCAGGTATATGCATCAAAACAAGAAACAGGCTTCAATGAAAAAACTAACTCCGACACTTTATTAAAAAAGGTTTTGCAAACAATAGAACGATTGAACGCAAATAATGAAAAACCTGTTTTTATTACAGGAAGTCCTGAACAGGTGGAGGTGTTTTGCAGTAGCTCTCTTTACTCCGGTATATTCTATAGGGTTTTGGAAAATGCAGCTCTATTTGACGAAGAAATAATACAACGGCTCGTAAAAGAAATTATCAACCACTGGAAGCGTTGGCAGTCAAAATTTATAATGGATCAGATAACGATAACGCAAAAAGCAAATGTTTTGATTGCTGAAGTTGAAATGGTGTTGCAGGCTTTACGCAATGGCGTTGATGGTCTGTTATTGATTGATAAGTGTTTAAAACAGCGGTTGTTTAAATCCCGAAGGACAAATGCTCTTTTTAATACTGCTGATGAATTCATGAACCAGGTAGAACGTTTTTTAATAAGCGGTAACCGCATTGAAATTACTGAAACGGAGTTATTAAAAGAATTTGGACATATTGTATTGCTACAAAATAGGCCGGTTCATTTTTTCCCACGTCCGGTTTGCTATACAGGTATTTTTAACAATCCCGATACATTTTAATAAATAAGGTTCTATTTCAACTTACAGCAGGTATAAAAAAAACAACTAAAATTTAGGTATATGAAACTGAAATTTCAAACACAAGGCTTTACGGCTTCAGATGAATTAACAAAATTATTATATCAAAAGGTAGCAAAGCTCTCACGATTCTTTGATAAAATAGTAGTGGCCGAGGTGAAGATGAGCAGTAATAATTCGGATACAAACGAAAGTAAAATTTGCAATATCCGATTGATTATTCCCGGAAATGATTTGCTGGCAAATGCGCAATCTAAAACATTTGAAGAAGCGATAGCCGATGCTGTAGAGGCATTGAAAAAGCAAATAGAAAAAAGAAAAACGCGACTTGAGCTTACAAGCAAATCTATTACAAGAATAATTTAATCTAAATTTTTATGTTTTACCAGGAACTCTGTAAAGAATTAGGAAAATTGTTTTACCATATTGCAGGTATTGATGGTAGCGTATCTCCGGCGAAAAAGAGGGGCTGCAAAAATGCACCAGCAAAACATGGAAACCGATGGAAGGTTGTACTGACCGATATGGCCCAGACCAGGCATACCTGATTAATTTTTCTTTTGAATTTGAAGAATCAGAGTCTGTTTCGGAAAATTATTTCAAAGAATTTCAAAAGTTTTACTTTCAGAACAAATCAGCCTTCAGCACCGAAATCATTAACAGTATGTTGCAAAGCAGCCAATCGACTGCAGATGCTTACCGAGGGAAAAATAAAAAAGAAAAAGCGGTGCTGGATAGTTTAATTAATTTGTTTAAAAAATAAAACCGATGTCGTCATTAATTTTGTTCATCGCCGGGTTTTTAGCCAGTTCATCGCTGATTATTTTCAGTGGTTCCCGCCTTTCCAAATACGGTGATAT